>JAAVFS010000001.1 GCA_014800605.1 Bacteroidales bacterium
CACACAGGGTGCCAACAACGTGACAGAGTTCGATATCACTCCCTATATCCACACGGGTGAGAACCAACTGGCAGTGGAGGTGATGCGCTGGAGCGACGGCAGCTATCTGGAGTGTCAGGACATGTTCAGGATGAGTGGAATATTCCGCGACGTGTGGCTGACGAGCGTTCCGAAGACGGCAGTGCGCAACCATGTTATCACAGCGAGCTTCGCCCCCGACTACAGTTCGGCCGATCTGAAGGTGTCGCTGGCAAGCATGGCCGACAGCCTGAGCAAAGAGAGCAAGGAAGTGAGCGTGAAGCTCTACAACCCCGTCGGACGCCTGATAGGGTCGCAGACCTGCAACATCACGGGCAACGACACGGCATCGGTGAGCTTCAGGATAGCCAATCCCGACCTATGGAGCGCCGAGAAGCCCGACCTCTACAGAGTGACCGTAAGCCAGCGCGACGCAGCAGGCAAGGAGGAGATGGCATTCTCGACACTGTATGGCCTGCGCGACATACAGATCAAGGGCTCGCTGATGTATGTGAACGGACAGCGGGTGCTTCTGAAGGGCGTGAACCGCCACGACACGTCGCCCGTAAACGGCCGCGCCGTGACCACTGACGAGATGCTGAGAGACGTGACACTGATGAAGCGCAACAATATCAACACCATACGCACGTCGCACTATCCCAACGACCAGAAGATGTACAGCATGTTTGACATCATGGGACTGTATTGCGTTGACGAGGCCGACCTTGAGGACCACGCCAATCAGACGATAAGCGACAAGCCGTCGTGGATTCCGGCCTTCAACGACAGAATAGAGCGGATGGTGACCCGCGACATCAATCACCCGAGCGTGGTGATGTGGAGTCTGGGCAACGAGGCCGGAAACGGCGAGAACTTCGCGTACTGTTATGAGACGGCCGCAGAGCTCGATCCGAGCCGCCCGATACACTATGAGGGCACGCGCATCAACCGTCCGTTCGGCGGCGAGCGCTTCTCGGATTTCTACAGCAAGATGTATCCGGGCCAGGCATGGATGGCCGAATATACATCGGATCTCGACAAGCCGATGTTCATCTGCGAATATGCCCACGCGATGGGCAACGCCATAGGCAATCTGAAGGAATATTGGGACGCCATAGAGAGCAGCAACTCAACCATAGGCGGCTGTATCTGGGACTGGGTAGACCAAGCCATCTACGACCCGAAGGCGCTGAAAGAGGGCCGCTATGTGCTGACCACCGGCTACGATTATCCGGGCCCGCACCAGGGCAACTTCTGCAGCAACGGTATCCTGCCGGCCACGCGTCAGGAGAGTGCTAAGCTGGCCGAAGTGAAGGAGGCTCATGCTTTCGTNAAGATCGACAGCATTGCCACGGGCAAGGGCATGAAGGAGGCTACGGTATACGTAAGAAACGGCTATGCCTTCACCAACCTCGACAAGTATGACCTGACCTTCGACGTGCTGGCCGACGGCCGCATAATAGGCTCGGGCAGCAAACGGATGCCGTCGGTAGCTCCGGGCCAGAGCGCAAGCGTGAAGATAAGCCTGCCGAAGACGACGGCCAAAGCCGTGAAGGAGGGCGCCGAGGTGCTTCTGACTGTGAAGGCGACTGAGCGGGCCGCGACGATGTATTCGGAGGCTGGCCATCCGGTAGCGATGCGCCAGTTCAACCTCACCCCGACGCGCAAGCTGGGCGCCGTGGCTGCCGGAACGGGCAAGATCGACGTGAGCAAGACAGGCAATACGGTGAAGGTGAGCGGCGACGGTATCGACGCCACATTCAGCACCACGACGGGGCGCCTGGAGACGCTGAGCATGGCCGGACGCGAGATAATAGCCGACGGCCAGGGTCCGGAATACNCCAACCACCGCTGGATTGAGAACGACCGCTTCACCGACACNTCGAACGGNCTNGAGGAGACAGGCACGATCGAGACGCAGACCAACCAGGACGGCAGTGTGACGGTAGTTACTGGTAGAGACGGCAGCCTGTGCGGCACGCGGATAGTGTATACGTTCTATCCCGGCGGCACGGTAGACATGGACGCTACCTTCCTGCCGAAGACCGACGCCCTGCGCAGGGCAGGTCTGGTGATGGGTATCGACCCGGCGCTGTCGAGAGTAGATTACTACGCNATGGNTCCGTGGGAAAACAGCTCGGACCGCCGTGACGGTGTGTCGGCCGGACGCTATAGCTCGATGGTCGGCGCTATGGGCGAGGCTTACGTGAAGCCGCAGACCACGGGAGAGCGTCAGGATCTGCGCGAGGTTACGTTCACCGACCCGGCCACAGGCTTCGCACTGACGATTCAGGCCGAGGGCGAGCCGACCTTCTCGGCGCTGCGCAACACCGACGAGGATCTGATGAACGCNATGCACCAGTGGGAGCTNACGCCGCGACCCTACACAGTGGTCCACATCGACGCTTCGACGCGCGGCATAGGTAACGCAAGCTGCGGCGCCGACGTTGGTACGATGCCCAAATACAGCGTTCCCGACCATCAGCTCGGCTACAAGCTGCGCCTGACGGCGAAGAAGTAAGCCGACACGCTAACCTGATAAANCAACCGCCCCGGAGGCCAGGCATTGCAGCCGAACCTCCGGGGCGGTTAGCCATAGATCTGNAGAAGTTCGAGCGTCTGCTCAGGCAGGAAGCACGCTCAGGTAGTGTTGAAATTCCGGAAAGANAGATTATTACCGATAAGAATTTTGAACTATGAGGACAGCCAATATATCTTTGAAGGAGATTTTTGACGAAATACCGCNCGNGAAAANGGAGGAAACGCGTCTATCATTTGCTATCTCAAATAGGCTGGATGCCCTGATGCGGGAAAAGGGCTTGAATAAAAAGCAGTTTGCAGAGGCACTCGGCAAACGTCCTAATGAAATCACCAGATGGCTGAGCGGTGAGCATAATTTCACGATCGCTACNATCGNCATGCTGTCNACTTTTTTCGGNCAGCCGATAATCGAAGTCAAAATAAGCGATTATTGTGAGTGACCCTTCAACAAGGCTAAATATTACGCTTTTGTCCGTATGGAGAAACGCAAGAATTTGTAGAAACGTCTGCGCGGGCGCAAAATTTTGCGCCCCTACAATATGTTGTCTGTAAATATTTTTACGTCTGATAGAGGTTTGCGATTTGGGAAATTGCCTCGACAGACTATGGTAACGTGATGGTGAGGACCACGCGCCGGCTGCTTTTCAGCAAAGAGCGTGTGTCGATGGTAAAGCGGACAGGGGTGTTGCGTAGGTCGGAAATCGTTTGTAAATTTGCGAGTGACGACTGGTATTCAACTATCAATCAATAAAGACGGAGTATTATGCGACTGAAATTCGTTTGGCTCAGCGTTGTGGTGTGCTACATGCTGGGCTGTGCGGCCTGTAAGGGCGGCAAGGTGTCGGAGCCGAAGGATGGTGCCGACGGGTATTATCTGGCCTACAACGGGAATTTCCATGACGAGGTGATACGGCCGGAGGCTGAGGCGTGGCAGAAGGTGGCGCGGGTGATCTGTCCGCGCGTGTGCGACGACACGGAGGCCGAGTGGGCCGGGCATGAGGCCGACTCGCTTGGGGGTGTGCTGCTGTCGCCGGGCATTAGCAACGGCGAGCAGATGGCACGTCTGTGCGAGATGCAGAATATTATAGCTTACGGTATGGGGTATGTGGCGGCTGTGATCGGGTCGTACAGCAACCCTGAGATGTCGGAGAATGCGAGAATGATCGTGGAGAAATCGGACGCTTATCTCGACTCGCTGCGCAATGCAGATTATGCCGATGCGCGGATGATGATGGACTACGAGGTGAGCGCATACGCCAATTTCAGCCTGTTTATGGTATTGGGCACAAGATATGCCGACGGTGAACCGCAGTTCGTGGCCAACAATCTGGCAATGAACTATCAAAATGATGGGCGCATTGCAGAGTTGTTTGACAAAATGAGCGATCCGGTGCAGGCCTACCGCTACTCGTCGGTCATCACCAACACCAGCTTCTTTCTGACGTATTTTCCGCTGACTGCCTGGCTTGCCGGCGAGGAGTTTCAGCAGGCGCACGTGGATGAGTATATAAAGATCGGAGGGTGGTTTGACAAGCAGATGGAAGTGATCGAGAAGGCTTTTGAGGATGAAGACGTAGCCGCTCTGCCATATATGTCGACCGAGAGATATACCGAGATTGAGAAACAGGCTTCGGCCTACCGCGTGAGGCTGATCGAACTGCTCTATGAAGGAATAATCTCCATACCGGAATAATCGCCTCAGAGCGGGGGATTATTCCGGGTCGGGGATGGGGAAGAGGTAGCGGATGCCGTTCTTGCGGCCGCAGACATAGGCGCCGTATGCCGTGTCGTCGCGGCAGTTGAGGGCGTCGAGATATAGGGGTTCGCCGGCGATGATGAGGTGGCATGAGAAGAGGTCGCCGGGCTGCAGACGCGTGGCGATACTGTCGGCAACTCTGAAGCGGCAGTCGCCGAGGTAGGTGATCTCGCACATCCGTCCAGGGTTCCAGAACAGGCGCACGACATCGCCGGGAGCGAGGTCGCGGGCCACGTCGATGCCGGCGGTAGTTACGCCGCTCTCGCGTTCGGAGGCCGAGCCGCTGACAAGGTGGGCGAAGCTCTGCCATCCCGCGTAGAGGGCGAGCACGTCGAGGGTGGAGCGGCGCGGAGTGATCCCTTCATCAAGGTAACCCCAGATGCGCTTCAGGGTGGTGGGGCTCAGTAGGATGCCGGTGTGGCGCATTATGCTCCGGCTGAGGTCGTCGAACAGGCGGGGCGTGAGGGAGGATTTGCCGAAGGTGCGTTCCACCTCGCGGCACAGGAGCCGGATGTCATTGTTCATCGGGAATGAGAAGTTTGTTCCATTTCATTGACACGGTGCCGTGGTAGGTCCAGAGTGCTGATGACAGCAGAGTCAGGTCGTTTGGGTCGAGCCGCGCGACATATTCCTCCTCGACGGCCTTGACCTCATCGCTCATCTTGCCGAAGAATTCGCTGCTGAGGGCCACTGTGGCCGCCGGATCGGTCTTGGCCAGTGGAATGATGCGGCGCTCAAACGTCAGAAACAGATGGTCGAGGCGGTTTTTGCCGGCCGAGATGGCCGTGTCGCGCAGTGATTGCCGCTCCTCGATGGCGCGGCGGCGCGCCGTCTCGGTGTCAAGGCGGGTGTGCATCAGGGCCAGTGAGTCGCGCAGGGCTATGGTTTCCGAGCGGTAGCCGTCGGATAGCTGTTGCAGGCGTGCCACCTCGCCCGAGGTGCGGACCGAGATCCACGCCGCCACGGCAATTAGGATGGCGCCTATGGCAGTAGCGGCTGAGATGAGCAAACGTCGTCGGCGGGAGTCGTAGCGTGAGAGGGCATGGTGGAGCTCACGGGCGTTTTCGTAGCGCTCTCCGCGCGAGGCCATGCAGCGGCGGGCAATGGCGGCGTAGCGCGGGCAGAGGTCGCGGATGATCACGCCGAGGCTGTAGACATCGTTTGCGGTGAGGGGCCGGGGTTCGGATTGCTGTTCGGCCGACATGTATCCGGTCGTTCCGGCGGGTTGCTTCAGAATGGCATAGGAATCGTCATCGGCCAGGCCGAAGTCAATGATCACGGCGTGGCGGCCATTGTTGGTCACCATGATGTTGGAGGGCTTGAGGTCACGGTGCACGATGCCCTGTTCGTGAGCATAGGCCACGGCATCGACAATCTCCATCGTGAGCCGGCGGCGCTCGTGACCGTCAAGCCCATCACTGATGGCGCGGTCGAGGGTCAGGCCCTCGATCCACTCCATGACGATGGATTCGCCCAGCCCGTTGATTTCAGATATGGTAACCGCCTTGACTATGCCCGCGTGAAGCAGACGCGAATGGATCTCGAATTCTTTCAGCAGGAGCCGGCGGTGGAACGTGGAGCCACGAAACTCCGGGCGGAGTGCCTTGAGCAGCCAGTAGCGGCCGTAGCGGCGTCCGCGGGCTATGACGTTGCAGCCCGACGTCGAGAGAATCTCGATATCGGTAAAAGCGCCGTCGGAGATGTGGAGGCCGTCGTCGGAGGTTAAGAATCCTGATTCCTGATCCATTGGGGGAGATGATGAGGCTGCAAATTTACGCTTTTTTTGCAAGGCGCGGTGGCGTGTGCGGGTAAAAGGACTGAAAATGACCAGACGGGAGCCAATGGCAGAGCCTAACTTTGCATGCGGATAACTCAACATCCCATCAGTAAGGCCATGCATATAGGAATACGCATAAAAGAGGTTCTTGACAGCAAGAGCAAAGGGCAGACCGCCACGTGGTTCGCCCAACAGCTTCACTGCGACCGGCGCAATGTGTATTCGATATTCACGCGGGCGTCGATCGACACCGACCTGTTGCGCCGGATCTCGGTCATCCTTGACCATGATTTTTTCAGAGACCTTTCTGACGAATACGGGCGGCAAGGTACTGACCGAGCGTCTGGGGAATTGAGAGATTCCGAGTAGTGTGAACAAATAATTCACATAGCGAGAAATTATCTGTCACACAAAAAATTGCAGCTTGCACCCCAGCGTGAGTAATTTTGCAGACGATAAATTGCAGCTGCAATTGGCGGCAAATACCGATCGAAAAACTAATCAACAAACATATCAATCAGAAAATTCATCATGAAAAAGGAAAGAATTGCGAGACTCGTGTCTGCACGGAAGCTCGGAGGAGCATTGCTTTCGCTGCTTATGCTCGTCGGGCTTGCCTCGTGCGGAAAAGGTGACCCGAACACCCTGACGCTTGAAGTGAAACCGGAGCTCAGAGAACTTGGTAACTTCATGAGCATCGAGAGCAAGGAAGCTGTGATCACCCTGAATGAATTCACGGACGACGGTGAGCCCCGTATCAGAATCAGTTCAACGCTTCAGGTCAAGGTAAGTGAAGACGTGGCTTCCGACTACGGATTTGATCTTGAGGTAGTCATACTTGACAAGAATATGAATGAGCTCACCCCCTTTGGTGACTATGATATCGAGTATGTTACTGACTATGTTCAGCGGCGGCAGAATATGCCTCTATCCTGGAATCCGCCCAATCCCTGCAGGAGAAGCTCGATGATGCTTCATCCGAACTCTCGGCGGCGCAGGCTGCGCGCCTGGCGAAGATCGCTGCGAAGATGGCCTCGGCAATGTGAAGCCTCTGAAGGAAATTCAATAATAAATGATTATGATATAACGGAATCAGCCGTTTGATCCCTCGATCAAACGGCTGATTCTACATTCGATGGTGCCGTAAGGGTGTCAGCGGATAAAGTTGGTGAATATTCGGTTTTCCTGTGGGGGAATGGTTGGATCTGTATGGATCTTCTTGAGGATCCACGCCATGTTGCGGCCGAGGGTGCGCATAGTCTGGAGGCCTTCGGGGTCGTCGAGCACATCGCCGTGGTCGCGCCCATAGGCGATGTTCCAGTATTGCGACGAGACTACGGGCATGTTCAGGGCCGTGAAGTATTTGTTGATGCGGTCGATGGCGTCGGTCGCACCGGCTCGGCGGCACACGGCTACGGCAGCCGCAGGTTTGTAGGCCAGAAACTGTCCGGAGGGGTATGATGAATAGAACAGGCGGTCGAGCAGGGCGCAGAGCGATCCGTTTGGACCGCCGAAGTATACGGGCGTACCGACAATGAGAGCGTCGGCTGTGCGCATTTTCTCGCGGATTGTCGAGTATGGCTCGGTGTTGAAGATGCACACGCCGGTGCGTTTGCACTGCATACAGGCCGTACAGCCGGGAATAGAGCGCTTGCCTATCCACACTATCTCGGCTTCGACTCCCTCTCTGACAAGGGTCGATGCAATTTCCGAAAGGGCTTCGAATGTGTTTCCGTCGTGGCGGGGGCTTCCGTTGATAAGTATTACTTTCATAGCTGGGATGTGATGACAGTGTCGGGCCGCAATAATGGCTTTATGTTGAAAACATACGGGGTCTTTGGCTTGTTTCAAAAAAGCATTATTTTTGCATTACCAAAACCAAGCAATCCAAAGAAACACGATATGACAGAAAAGAAACAGGTGCCGGTGCTGTTGCTCACCGGCTATCTCGGCAGTGGTAAGACCACCCTTGTCAACAGGATACTGAATAACAGGCGAGGCATAAAATTTGCAGTGATTGTCAACGATATAGGCGAAGTGAATATCGATGCCGACCTCATAGCGCGCGGCGGTGTGGTAGGTCAGGACGACGAAAGCCTTGTAGCGCTGCAGAACGGATGTATATGCTGCACCCTGAAGATGGATCTGGTGAAGCAGCTCGCCGAGATTATCGACCAACAGAAATTCGACTACATTGTGATCGAGGCAAGCGGAATCTGCGAGCCTGAGCCTATCGCGCAGACTATATGCACGATGGCACAGATGGGAGAGACGGTGAACAAATACGGCACCCCGAAGCTTGACTGCATAGTGACCGTGGTCGACGCGCTGAGACTGCAGAGCGAGTTTGCCTGCGGCGATGATCTGAGGCGCCAGGATATTGACGACGAGGATATTGAGAATCTGATCATACAGCAGATTGAATTCTGCAACATAGTTGTGCTCAACAAGGTGTCGGAGGTCACACGCCGCGAAGCCGACCGCATACGCGAGATCATTCATGCTCTGCAGCCTGAGGCCGAGATAATCGATGCCGACTATGGCGATTTCGATCTCGACAAGATACTCAACACCGATATGTTTGATTTCGGGCGAGTGGCTACGTCGGCTGCCTGGATCCGCGAGCTTGAGCGCCGGGATGACGATGATGATGACGACGATGACGAGGAG
>JAAVFS010000002.1 GCA_014800605.1 Bacteroidales bacterium
GTCGCTATCCTCGCGCGGACGCTCGTTGAAGAGCATCTTCAGCGGATAGACGCCATGCGAAGTGGCCACATATTTGTCGGCCGTAGCGCGTGAGATTACAGAGAGGTCGTAGCCGGTCAACTCCGCTACATCCTTCAATATCATAGGGTGGATGTCGCGCTCATCGCCGGTCATGAAGAAGTCTCGCTGTATCTTGATTATCGCCTGCATGACCCGAAAGAGGGTCTCCTGGCGCATCCTGATTATGCGGATAAACTCCTGAGCCTCATTGCGCTTCGAGCGTATAAACATTTTCGCTCCCTCGCGGGCAGCGCGGGGAGTGATCGGGGTGTCAGCCTCAAACGATTGCTCGATGCCGAGCTCCGGGATGCGGCTCAGCGAGGACAGTATCAGTCTGTCGCCGTCGGCTTCTACGGCAAAGTCAGGCGCTACATGCCGCGCGGAGTCATCGCCGGGTGCTCCGCTTGCGTAGGCGGCCCCCGGCTTCGGATTGAGCCGGCGTATCACCTCCATCGCGTTGCGCAGCCTCTCGGTATCAAGGCCGGCCGAGGCGCGCAGCCTGTCAAACTGTTTCCTGGAGAATATGTCGAAGTAGTGGTTGACGATATCCGACGCATCGTCTACCGCCTGCGACGGGCTCAAGCGTTTGAGCTGCAGGGCAAGACAGTCGCGCAGGTCGACGGCGCCGACTCCTGCCGGATCAAATGTGCGGATCTTCTGCCATACCTCGTTGACCTCCGACGGGGTGACATTCAGGCCATCAGCCGTGTTGACATCCAAGGCTATCGACTGCAGGTCGCGGGTGATATACCCGTTGTCGTCAAGGTTGCCAATGATCTGGAGAGCGATACGACGCTGTCGGTCGTCGAGTTCGCTGACCCCGATCTGCTCGACAAGCGCCTCAAGCAGGGTCTGCTGATGATCCCCCGCAGAAGCAGCAGCATCATAATATGTGTCACCGGCCGAGCGGTTGTTAACAGTGAACCGATAGTAAGGCAAAGTGTCGTCGGCCGATACATCGCTCGCGGACTCCGATGCCTGATGCTCATCATCTTTCACTTCGAGGGCCGGCATCTCGTCGACAGCACGACGCACCTCCTCCTCGATCTCAGGCGCATTCATCTCCAGCATCCTGACATACTTGACCTGCAGCGGCGTCAGTCGCTGCTGCTGTCGGAGTGTATTATTTAGCGATAGAGCCTCTTTCATAGGTCGATATGACTCGCAGTCACCGGCTCACCAAGAAAGAGGGAAGCCATGTCGGTAAACTTTTCAGATTGTTCGGTAGTCAGATAGGTAGCTGTGCCTCCGCGCGACAGTCGGCGCTCCATTTCCGGGTGGCGACGCAGATAGTCAGCCAGGCTCTCAGCCACGATCGCTCCCTGTCTGACAGGCTCCACACCCTCGGGCAGGTAGCGACTTATCTTATTAATCAACAGCGGATAGTGCGTACATCCCAATATCACCGTATCTATCTCACGGTCAGCGGCCATCAGCTGGTCAATATCTTTCTTGACAAAGTAGTCGGCTCCATCCGAGGCCCCCTCTCCATTCTCCACAAGAGGTACCCACATCGGGCAGGGATGTCCCACCACCGTCAGCCCCGACTGAAGCTTGGCGGCCTCCATCTCGTAGGAGCGCGAGGCGATAGTTCCCTTGGTACCAAGGATGCCGACATGCCCGGATCGAGTCAGCGACGCCAGGCTCTCAACCGTAGGCCGAATAATCCCCAACACGCGCCGCGTCGGGTCAATCTCGGGCAGATCGTTCTGCTGAATGGTGCGCAAAGCCTTGGCCGAAGCGGTATTGCAGGCCAGGATTACAAGATGGCATCCGCGGTCAAAGAGCGCCTTGACCGATTCGAGCGTAAACCGATAGACCAGCTCAAAGGAGCGGTTGCCGTAGGGAGCGCGCGCATTGTCGCCCAGATACAGATAGTCATATCCGGGCAGGCGGTCGCGGAGCTCCTGCAGGATAGTCAGACCTCCGTAGCCGGAGTCAAAAACGCCGATCGGACCGGGAGTCGGGAGTATGTCATGCATATTATCCATCTCAACGACAAAGATACAATTCTTTTGTCACTCAAAGTCGCCATTCAACATTATTTAATATATAGCCATCTCCACGGCTCGAAAAAAATACTTACCTTTGCCACAAACGCTAAGCAAAAATCATCCACTAAATATCCCGCCGGAGCCACGCTCCCCGGCCTCAGTGCCCCGGCCATCAGCAACGAATGAAGTCAGTACTCCCAAAAGAAGAGCCTCAGCTCATCGAGCGCCTGCGAGATCCGTCGACATGTCGGCAGGCCTTCAATGAGGTCATTCGCTTATACTCCGAACCGCTCTACTGGCAGATCCGTCGCCTGGTCAACTCCCACGACGATACCAACGATCTGCTCCAGAACACGTTTCTCAAGGCATGGCAGTCGCTCGACAGCTTCCGCGGTGACGCCAAGCTCTCGACGTGGCTCTACAAGATAGCCATCAACGAGAGCCTCACATTCCTCGAGCGCGAGAAGAAGCACTCCGACATCTCTCTCGACGACGAAGCATCCTCCATCGTCCACACAATCGAGGCCGACGAGTGGGTCGATGGCGACGAGCTCTCCGTCAAGCTCCGCAAAGCCGTCGCACAACTTCCCGAAAAACAGCGCATTGTCTTCAATATGAAATACTTTGACGACATGAAATATGAAGAGATGTCAGAGATCCTCGGCACATCTGTCGGCGCTCTCAAATCATCCTACCACTTCGCCGTAAAAAAAATCGAACAATATCTCGAAGAAAATTAAACCTTTATCACTTTCAGAAGTCTAAATTACAAAAAACGAATTACCTATGAGACTCAACTCAGAACCAAAATACAACCGACTTGACCGACCGGGCCACCCCGATGGCATGACCGTGCCCGAAGGCTACTTCGAGAAGTTCGCCGCTTCGATGGCCGACAAGCTGCCCGTCAACGACCTTGAGCGGCAGCCCGCCGAGGAGCTCAAGCCACGCTCTACGTGGATGAAGCTCCGACCGTTTGTCTATATGGCAGCCATGTTTGCCGGTATCTGGTGCACGATGAAGATGTTCACCATGCTCCAGCAGTCACCAGCCGATCTCTCCGCTCCTCAGACAGTCCAGACCGACCGCATGACAGCGTCCCTCTCGGCCGACGAATATTCCGACTATCTCGATTACGTCTGGAGCGACTACAACGAGGCCGATATCCTCGAAGACCTCTACAACTCCGGCTACGAGCCCACATCATTCCAGCCCTGACAAGTCACCCTACCCGGATTCAAACCTATATTATTTCAACCGATTCATTTTAACTGACATCCATGATGAAACGTCTGACCCTAATCCTCCTATTCCTTATCGCGCTGGCTACCGAGGCCGTCACAGCCCAGCCTCCATGCCCTCCGGGCGCCCCTCACGACCCTGCCAAACGCGAGCAGTGGTTTAAGGAGATGCGCGCTAACAAGCATGAATTCCTCATCCGCGAACTCGACCTCGCGCCGGCTCAGCAGGCGGAATTCTTTGCCATCTATGACCCCATGGAGGATGCCCTCGTCAGCCTTGCCGACACCGCCCGCAAAGCCGAGATGTCAGTAGCCGAAAACCCCAACCCCACCGATGCCGAGCTCGACCGCGCCACCAATATGCTCTTCGAGCTCAAAGGCCGGGAGTACAAGATCGAAAAGGAGGCTCAGGCCAAATTAGCCAAGATCCTGACCAAGCGTCAGCTCTTCAAGCTCAAAGGGGCCGAGCGTAAATTCGTCCGAGCCCTGATGAAGCACGGCCATTCCAAGAAGGATAAGAAATAATCCCTTCCCACCTCTCTCCGCCCGACGCGCCCCGATGCGCTTTCACCCATCATCATGGTATACTCCCATACCCTCTACGCGACCCTACTAACAGTCCGACATAAGACATGAAAAAGTTCAAACTCATTACAGCCCTGCTGGCTCTCGCAGCCTTCGGGGCCGTTTTGGCTAAAAACATCGCCAAACCCGACTTCGCTTTCCCCTCAAAAGCCGTCACCGAGTCGGCGACCACCCTCTCCGACCTCCTCAAAACCAATGATACAAAGGGCATTGTACGCTCCCTGATCAACTATTCTCTCGCCCGCAACGAGATTTCGACTGACTATATCCCTGCCGACATTCGACGTGTCGACTCCATAGCTGCCGCCGAGTCCGACCCCGCCGCACGCTCCATCCTCCGACTCCTCGAAGCCGAGATGCTGAGCGGCATCTATACCGCCGATATGTGGAAATACAATCGCCGCGAACTCCCCCCCGAACCCATCTCCGCCGACTGCTTCGAGTGGAGTGGCAACCAATTCCGCGATCGCATCTCCACGCTCCTCGCCGAGTCAACCGCTGACCCCGAGCAGCTGATACACATCCCCGTCACCGACTGGAGCGACGTCATCACCATCTCCACCGAGTCGCGACAGCTCTATCCCACCATCTTCGACTTCGTAGCATGGCGCGCTATCGACCTCTACAAACGCCTCAACCCCAACTCATTCGACCTCCCTGCCCGCTGCATGACCCCCGACCATTACCTCGACCCGCTCCCATCCACCGGCGGCGTCAGTGAGTACGACCGCAACGTCTATGACCTCTATCGCGATCTCATCCGACTCCACGCCGACAATCCCGCCCCACGCATCCTCGCCCAAGTCGAAGCTGCCAAGTACATCACCAATGGCCGCACGTCGCTCTGCAACCCCATCCTGCTCCAAATCTACCGCGACAATAAATCGACCCCCTGGTGCGCCCTCCCCCTTGAAGAGCTCTCCATCCCCGCCGACTCCCTCTACCCCATCCTGACAGAGTTCATCGCCACCTACCCCGACTATGCCAACATCAACACGCTGAAAAACGATCTCAACCTGATCACCACCCCTTCTGTCCGCGTCTCTTATCCCGAGATCTTCCCTCCCGCACGCCCCGTCAACGTCAAGCTCGCCATCAGCAATGCGCGCGATATTTCAGTAACTTTCAAGCATATAAAGACAGGCCGTGTGACCACATCTTCCCTGCATCTTGACATCCCGATACCCTACTCTGCTGACACACTCATCTCCGTCTCCCTCCCCCTCCCCGGCGAGTACACCGTCACCAGCTCCGTCAATGGCAACAAACTCGACGTCCGCTACCCGTCAAAGCTTCGCGCATCCTCTTTCGATGCTATCGACCTATCTTTCATGTCCGAATGCTATGTCTATGCCGTTGACCCCCTGACAGGTGCCCCCGTCAAAGGGGTTACCGTCGACAAGCGTGCCAACCGCTCGGAGAAGTACACCAATATCGGCGTCACCGGTGCCGACGGCGAAGTCCGCTTCCCCATCTCCAAGTCATGGGCGAGCAATGCTCTCCGTCTGACCAACAGCACCGACACCACCTTCTTCTCTTTCAGCACCTACACTCAGTTCGTCGCCAAGCCGGCTCTCTCGGCTCAGCTCTTTACCGACCTGGCTCTCTACCATCCCGGCGACACCCTCCGCTGGGCACTCATAGCCTACAACGACTCCGCATCCATCGGCCGCCGCGAGATAGCCTCAGGCCAGGACCTTACCGTCACTATCTCTGACACCAACGGACAAGTCTGCTATACACAGTCAGTTACCACCGACAATTCCGGCCGTGCCGTCGGCTCGTGTACCCTCCCCGCCGAGGGCCTCTCAGGCAGCTATTCGATTAAAGCCTCCGACGCCAATGGCTCCATTGCCCACTCCTTTGTGACTGTCAATGACTACAAGCTCCCGACATTTACCGTCCAAGCCGACAGCCTCCGCAAGACGCTCATCCCCGACTCGCTTGTCACCGTGACCTTCACCGCCAAGACCTACAGCGGCTTCCCCGTCCAGGGCGCATCCGTCACCCTCCAACTCGGTCAGTGGCAGCTCAACTCATGGCGCTGGAGAAACGATATCAGTTACTTCTGGTCGACAACCTCGACCACCGATGCCGCCGGCAAAGTCTCACTGGTCATCCCCTACTCAACCCTCGCTCTCGCTCCCGATCAAGGCGGCTATTTCTCTGTCAATGTGGTCGTTACCACCCCCTCCGGCGAGACTCAGACCGCGCAGACCTCATTCTCTACCGGTAAACCCTACTACATCTCGTCCGACATCCCCTCAGCCATCAACCTCGACAGCAAGGAGTTGCTGGTCGCCGGACTGTTAGATGCCAACAATCATCCCGTCTCCCTCCCTCTTCACATAAACCTATACACCGCCGACAACAAGCCAGTTGCCGCCATTACCCCCGGCAATCCACTCCCCTCTGAGATCGCCTCCGGCTGCTACGTTCTCGAAATCACCCCTGCCGATACTCTCCTCGCCTCCCCCCTCAAGCAGGACGTCACCCTCTACCACTCATCCGGCAAGTGCCCGTTCACCTCTCTGACCTTCCCGGTCACTGCCGTCGATGCCAAGTCCGGCAAGGCCACCCTCCTATATGCCAACCCCTTCCCCGACGCCAATCTCCTCATCTTCGAGATGGTCGACTCTGTCATCACCTCGCGCCGATGGGTCAAGAAGGACGCCGGAATGCACTCGCTCAATGTCGTCCTCCCCACATCTGCCTACAAAGCTAAAGTGCTGATACTGACATTCCGCGACAACCGCCTCTACTCCGCCTCCGCCGCAGTCACCAACCCCGACTATCTCCCCCGTCTCACCATCGAGACCGAGACTTTCCGCGACAAGGTAGTCCCTGGAGACAAGGAGACTATCTCTCTGCTGTTTAAGGACAAGGCAGGCAACCCCATCCCCGCCTACGCCATGCTCGGCATGTCATCCTCAGCCCTTCAGAAGCTTGCCGCCAACACCTGGCAACTCGGCAGAATCCTCCCTCCCACTCCCTACTGGGACACCAACTCTACCGGCTCCTCCAGCACCCTCTACAACTCTAAACCCGCCCCCTCGCTCCAGACTCTCACCTTCTCCCAGCCCGCGTTTGAGTTCTACGGTCTTTCTTTCTATCCGACCCGCGGGGGCAAGCGCTACCTGAAGCTCCGAGGCTCGCAGACCGATGCCGGCGCCTTCAACGGCGAAGTAATGTTCGCCACCGAGATAGTCGAAGAGAAGGCCTACGCATCTGCCGCTCCGATGATGGAAGCCGCTATGGCCAGCGGCGACAACGCCGTCAGCACATCCGAAGAAGCTGACGATGCTGAAGCCCCGAATCAAGTTTCGGCCGACGACTTCCAGTATCGCCCCTCAGAAATTCCCCTCGCATTCTTCGAACCGACGCTCCAAAGCGACAGCGATGGACGCCTGACTTATACATACACTGTCCCCGATGCCAACACGGAATGGACCTTCCAGGCTCTCGCCTACACCCCCGCGATAGTTACTGACCGCCTCACTCGAAGCGTCGTTGCCTCCCGTCCCGTGATGGTACAGTCCAATCTCCCCCGCTTCCTCCGATATGGCGACGAGACTCGCATTCAGGCCTCGGTGATGAACCTCTCCGACACCGCGATTCAGGCTGTCACCACCGTCACCATCCTCGACGCATCCTCGATGCGCCCACTCCTCACCCGCACCTTTACCGCCACCATCTTCCCCCTCGGCTCGACGACTGTTTCCACCGACTATACCGTACCTGCCGACGGCTGTCAGGCCCTCATATACCGCATCAAGAGCACGGCTGGAACTCACTCCGACGGCGAGCAGGACATCATCCCGCTCCTCCCCCCGTCCCAGCCTGTTGTCACCACCGAGCCCTTCTTCATCCCTGCCGCCAGTTCCGAGGCTTCGTTATCAATTAATGCCCCCGCTGCCGGAGCGTCGTCCACTCTTTATCTCTACACCAACCCTCTATGGGAAGTGATCACCGCCCTTCCCTCCATCTCCGACGGCACCCCAGCGACTGCTGTCAGTGCCGCATCCTCCCTCTACAAAGCTGCCGTGGCCCGCGGCCTGATGGGCTCCTATCCCGAGATCCGACGCGGACTTTCCGACTGGCTCTCAAGCAATCGCGCCGACTCCACCCTCACCTCCATGCTCGAACGCAACGATGCCATCAAGCAGCTGACCCTCAACGCCACTCCCTGGGTGCGTCAAGCAATGTCCGACAGCGAGCGCCTCGGTTCCCTCGCCCTGATGACCGATGACAAAAACACCGACAAAGCCATCGCCGAAGCCATCCGCGCTATCAGCAATCTTCGCAAACCCGACGGCGGCTTCGCATGGTCGCCCGGCGGTGAGCGCTCCTCCCAGTGGGCCACCGAGCAAGTGCTCACCTATGTTACATGGCTCGACCTCCTCGGCTATCGTCCCGCATGTTCTGTGCTCGACGCCCTCGTCAGCGGCGCTCTCGGCTATCTCGACGACCTCGCCCGCGAGACCTATGATAAATACGGCAGCAAAGCCGACTATACCAATTATGTCTTCCTCCGCTCGCTCCTCGCAGGCGTCAAGGCTACACCACTCTCAGACCGTCTGACCGGACTGACAGTGCAGAAGATACTCAAGACCTGGACCAATCGGTCGCTCTCCGACAAGGCTCTCTATGCCGTCATCCTCAGCCGCAACGGCTACCCTGCTATGGCGCGCCGACTGATGGCATCCGTCGCTTCCTTCGCCATGACCTCCCCCGAGAAGGGCATGTGGTGGGCCAAAGTCGGCACCGCAGAAGGTGCCGGGCTCCTCAAGTCATTCGAGCTCGTTGACCCCTCCGACCGCAAAGCCATCGACGCCATAGCCCAGTGGCTTATCCTCTCCAAGACAGCACAGGACTGGGGCAATTCCGCAGCCACCGCAGCCTCTGTCCAGGCCATCATTGCCGCCATCCCGGCCGACCAGGCAGCCACAGCCTCAACCTCCGTCACACTCGACGGCGCCTCTGTGGCCAACGATGCTCCTCAGCTCCCCGGCATGACCGTCAGCGACATCTCCTCACGCATTCTCCCCTGCGGAAGCAGTCTCCTGATATCCAAGCCGACAGGCCTCCCCGCCATGGGCGCAGTCATCACCCGCGCAGTCATCGCCATGGATAGCATCGAGGCTCACTCATGCCCCTCGGTCTCAGTCAGCAAGCGACTCAACCTCGTCACCGGCACAGGCGTCACTGCTGCCGACTCTCTCCGCGTCGGCGACCGAGTGCGTGTCCAGCTCGTCATCACCGCTACCGATCGCGTCGACTACGTCACCATCGTCGATCGCAACGCCGCCTGCATGGAGCCCGCTCAACAGCTCTCCGGCTACTCTTTCAAAGACGGCCTCGCTTTCTATCGGGAGACTACCGACACCGACAATCGCATGTATATCGAATCCCTCCTTCCCGGCACATACATCATTGACTATGAGATGTATATCACTGCATCCGGAAGCTATTCGAGCGGCGTAGCCACCCTCCAGAGCCAGATCAATCCCGCCATCGACGCCAACTCATCAGCGCGTCGCATCATCGTTAAGCCATGACCCGCTTCTCTATGTTTCGCCGAGCTATCAGCCTGCTGCTGTTCATGCTGTCGCTACTTCCCGCCATAACCCGTGCCGAGGCCCCGAAGCGCGAGTTTCGCGGCGCATGGGTAGCCACAATCTACGGCCTTGACTGGCCATCCACCCCCGCCGCCGATGCCGCCGGAGTCAAGAAGCAGCAGAAGGAGCTGACCACTCTTCTCGATCGCCTCTCGGCTGCCGGAGTCAACGCCGTCCTATTCCAGGTGCGCACCTTCTCCGACGCTCTCTATAAAAGCAAGCTCGAACCCTGGGCATCGGTCCTGACCGGAAAGCGCGGACAGGCTCCCGCGCTCGACTGGGACCCACTGCAATTCTGCATCGACGAGGCTCATGCCCGCGGCATGGAGTGCCACGCGTGGGTCAACCCGTTCCGCTACTCGACCTCCACCCGACCCTACGCCGACCCCTTCGATGCCAAAATCCGCCCCCTGCTCATCTCATTCACCGAGCAACCCAAGACTAAGAAAGACAAGGCCAAGACCACCGTCATCCTCGACCCGGGCAACCCCAAGGCACGCGCCCATGTAGTCGACGTCTGCCGCGACATCGTCAGCCGCTACGACATCGACGGACTCGTCTTCGACGACTATTTCTACCCCGACCGTCTCCCCCTCGGCAGCGGCTACGACCTCGACGAGTGGAAGAAGTCGGGCACATCTCTCTCTCAGGCCGACTGGCGCCGCGAGAATGTCAACACGGTCATCGCCTCCGTCTACGACATGATCCAGCAGATCAAGCCTCACGTCATCTTCGGCGTCTCTCCGGCCGGAGTAGCCGGAGGCAACGGCGAGAGCTCGGCGCGCTACTCACTTCCCCGCTCACCTGGCAACGACTGGATCTACTCCCGGCTCTTCTGCGACCCGCTCCGCTGGATGCACGACGGCAAGGTCGACTACATCTCGCCCCAGATCTACTGGAACAACAACCATAAGACCAACCCCTACACCCCCATCGCACGCTGGTGGGGCGTCGCCGCCGAACGCCTCGGATGCCGCATCTATCCAAGCATTTCCCTCAGTAGTTTCGCTGGTGCCGGAGGCAACACCCTCCAGGCCTGGAAGGAGCGCGACAGCCAGATCTCAGCCAACCGCGACGCAGCCTCATTCGAATCCCCCGGCTCGATACTCTATGCCGCCCGCAACATACACGAATTCGGGCGACATCTCTCCGACGGACTCTTCCGCCACAAAGCTCTCCCCCCCGCTTTCCCAGACAAAAAAACCGCCGACCCGGGGGCTGCTACCCACCTCAAACTCAAGGGTCAAACTCTCTCATGGACTCCCCCCGCCAAGGGTCTACGATACACCGTCTACGCCATACCAGACGATGTCGACCTCATCGACGCCATGTCTATAGCCGACGGCGGTCTCAGCGCCGACTATCTCATCGGCATAACCTATCAGCCCACATTCACCCTCCCCGCCCACCTCTCACGCCATTATCAGATAGCTGTCGCACCCCTCGACCGCTACGGACATGAGTGGGAAGTCGAATTCCTCAAATAATCAATTGTCACAATGGACTATAACGAAATATATATGCGCCGAGCCCTCGAGCTCGCAGCCCACGGCGCCGGCAACGTTTCACCCAACCCCATGGTCGGAGCCGTCATCGTCTGCGATGGTCGCATCATCGGCGAAGGCTATCATCGCTGCTACGGTCAGCCTCATGCCGAGGTCAATGCTGTCAACTCTGTAGCCCCAGCCGACCGCCATCTCCTATCCCAAAGCACCATCTACGTCACTCTCGAGCCCTGCTCCCACTATGGCAAGACCCCTCCATGCGCTAAATTGCTCATCGACTGCTGCATCCCCCGTGTCGTAGTCGGCGCTGTCGACCCCTTCAGCAAGGTAGCCGGTCGTGGCATCAACATGCTCCGAGAGGCCGGGATCGAAGTCGTCACCGGTGTCCTTGCCCGCGAGTCACAGCGACTCAACGCGACCTTCTTCACCGCCCACACTCTCCACACCCCCTTCGTTACTCTCAAATGGGCTCAGAGTGCTGACGGATTCATGGACTGCAAGCGCACACCTAACCTCCCCGCGGCACGCTTCTCCCCCCCCGAGACCACCACTCTGACCCACCGACTCCGCTCGCTCAACGACGCCATACTCACCTCCGCCGTCACCGCCAATGCCGACCGCTCGCAACTGACTGTCCGCCACTGGGATGGCCGCTCTCCACGCACCGTCGTCATCGACCGCTCCGATCGCCTTGCGCCCGACGCACCCATCCACGCTACAGACCCGATCATCTATCGTGACGGCACTCTCCCCGACATCCTCTCCGACCTCTATTCCACCCACGGCGTCACCTCCCTGCTCGTCGAAGCCGGACCGACTCTCCTCCAATCTTTCATCGATCAGGACCTTTGGGATGTTGCCCGCGTCGAGACCTCACCCCTCCAGCTCGGCGACAAGGGAGCGGCCCCGTCTCCCCGACTCACTCCCGCCCCCTTTCACACCGACTTCATCGGCCCAAACCGCATCGACTTCTACACCCAGAACCCCCTACTCCTCCCCTGACCACCGGCCCCCGCTCCCTCTCTTTGCTATAACCATATAATATATAATTCAATATCAGCACATAAATTCTGTGGAATAATTTGGATGGCAAGGGATAATGATGTAACTTAGGAGCGAGTTTTTTAAGCCAATCATTATCACTGACTTTGCCGGATATGTCTGCATCTGATCCCATACGCTGTCTACACCCGTGCCTGAAAGTGCTCGCTGCAATCGTTGCCGGCGTGGCGGCCGGCTGGTGTGCGATGGCGCAGGGGGCGGCCGGGGGGCCGGAGGGGGTGTGGGATGTGCCGCGGTCGGGGGGCGAGGTGATCACGGAGCCGTCGCCGGAGGCTACGGCGATGCGCCGCTATCAGGATTACCCGGTCTCCTACGCCACGGGTACGGCCGATATCTCGATCCCGCTGCTGGAGCTGCCGGGGGGCGCCACCACGGTTCAGCTGGGTCTGAGCTACCACACGGGGGGTATCCGCAAGACGGACATCGCGACGGGTGTGGGTCTGGGCTGGACGCTGACGGGCCTGGGCTCTGTCTCCCGCCAGATCAACGGCTTCCCCGACGAGTGGCGCGGCTATGGCAATGATGTAAAGTTCGACTTAAAGGTAAATTCCAATTTTGATGTCGCNTATCTTCTCGCGATTTTAGAGGGTAAGGTTGATGCTGAGCGTGACTGCTACAGCTATTCGGTTCCGGGATATTCGGGATCGTTCTATATCGTTAATGATCAGGTCGTTCAGATGCCGGTTACGGAGCTGGTCATCGTGCCTGTACGGGAGGGTATGGACGCCAGAGGGGAGATCTCCCGCTTCGAGATCCACACTCCGGACGGCTTTCTGTATATTCTTGAAGATAAGGAGTATACGGAGTTCCGCAATTTCAGTACGCAGTCGTTGCCTCCCGTCATTGCGCGTGACTATAAGGGCGTGTCGCAGTGGAATCTGACCGGGATTTCGTCGCGGCTGTCGTCTGAAACGGTATCTATTTCTTACCGCGAACGGCAGAACTGGATGCGTATCAACGACCGCTCCACCGCGGGCTATTCTCTTGGCTATACGGTAGGGGTGGGAGCCCGGATGGGAAGCGCCGGCTCTCCTTCTGCATCCTATGATGACCGCACGACTTTCTCCGGACGTTCTCTGCCGGAAAAAATCACCACTTCGGCCGGCTCGATACTGTTTTCTTACTGGAAAAGCACCGGCGATCAGCTCCCCTCGGCTCCGGCCGACTATATATCGGGCATTACGCTGATGGATCGTGACGGAAAGAGTGTCCGGGAGGTCAGGCTTGACAACAAGGCTCAGTTTAAGGACGAACGTCGGAAGCTGACCGGTGTCACTATCACTCAGGGGGGTAAGATTACTGACAGCTACCGGTTTACCTACAATGATCTGACTTCCGCCCGCGGATTTGATCTGTTCGGCTTTCCTAACGGAAGGGATGAATCTCAGGGCTATAGCCACAGCATCCTCACTGAAGAGCTTGGACTAAACCCCGACCGACAGCCATCGGATGAGTTTGTCAGTGATAACTGCCTGACTGCGATTGAGGATATTACGGGTCTCAAGACCAGGATTGAATACGAACCGGCAACAATCCATGTGACACCTGTCTATGAGGATGGATTGCTCTCGGGGAATATCACCGTCGGAGTCCGCATAAGGTCGGTCACGGCTTTTGACCCGATCACTCAGAGGAGCCGCCGGCGCAGCTACAGCTACTCTGCGGCTCTCTGCAACATACCGCTCGAACAGCTGACTGACGGTGATGTCATCTCCCAGTCAGGCAGTCACATCTATTATGGCGGCAACACTCCAGGCTCCTACTCGCTGGGCACCACGTTTACAGCTTCGGCGACACTCCGCGGCGGGTCGCCGGAGAGTGCAGGCCTATACTATAATATGGTGTCGGAGGAGGTCACCGGCACGGGGCTCGACCATCCGATACTGACAGAATACGAGTATGATCTGGCCGGTATCCATAGTCCTGTAATTCTGAATGGAATGCGACCTACTCAGGATATGTACGTCTTCGGCAATAACGCCGAAGACGCCAAGAGCCTGGCCTCATTCGATAACGCTGATATCCCCCGCACCCGGGTTGAGCGCTATCTTGTCAAGTATCACCCCTCGCGTGGCTACTTTTCACGTACATTCGGAGCTTCGCCGCTTCTGATCAGACGCACGGAGAAGGAGTGGACTCCGGCAGGTTACAGAGTAAATTCCACGGAGGAGAATCATTACTCACGCACCGATCAGTTCAAACAAGTCGTGGCTCTCTACTGTGAGAGCATGGTATTCCGCTATACCCCCTTTAATGGTGGCACGCCATTACTGAATGTCACATCTGTCCCGGATGTCAATTATTTCTACAATCAGGTCGAGACCTACCGCACGGTCCTCGACTCGACCGTCGTGACCCGCTACTATCCCGGCGGACAGAAGCGCTCCGTCCGCACCTCGTATATCAACAGCACACGCTCAGGTCAGGGAGGCGGCCGCTTCCCCGGATTTTATACCGACTCCATCCGGGCACCCTACGGTATCGCATTCCGTCCGCTGGGCAGGACTGTCAGCAGCGGCTCAGAGTCAATCACATCTTATACGGCTTATACAGACGATATTAACTCCAACGAATATTACGCAACCGGCCTCATGAATTTGCGCTGCCTGCCTGCGGTTGAGAAATGGGTGGTCAGCACTGCCCGGGGGCGCGACTCCCTGCTNAGGCAGACCGNCTANGCCCCNGTCGGCACAGGTAGNATTCCCCGCCANAGNCNGGTGCGGGTAGAGACCGCCGAGCAGTCCGCCGCAGCCCGTGCCCTCGTCAGTGAGCAGCGCTACGNGAAGTATGACCGGCGGGGGCGNATCGAGGAGATGACCGACGCCTCGGGNAGAGAGCATAAANGCNNCNTGGNANGNNNANTACGACCAGCTGATGTCGCTCACGCTCCCGGCAGTCGGGCAGACCACGACCTACACCTACGAGCCGCTCGTGGGGTGCACNTCGATCACGGCGCCGTCGGGGAGGAAGCGGCAGTTCGGCTACGAGGCGGGACGTCTGGCCCGGGAGCGCAACACCGCCGGACAGACCGTGGCCTCCTACTCCTACCGCCTCTACGGCGACGGCACGAACCCGGC
>JAAVFS010000003.1 GCA_014800605.1 Bacteroidales bacterium
ACGCGAAAAGACGCTAAATTAGTAATTAACTAAATATAATCCACCCCAGATAGATAATCCTGCCATTATCCAAGAACATACTGATGGCAAAATTGAAAAATATGGTGGGATTTTACGATAAAGTTTTATAGAACTTATAAATCCCAAAATAAACCAGAGTGAGTATGAGTTTATGATTAACCAAGCAATTGGAACTAAGTCATCATGCTTTACATGATCCATAAAGAGAGAAGCAAATAAAACAAGAGGTGCACCAATTATAGGCAGAGTAAAAATGTAAGTACTCCAAAAATACCATCTTGCAACATTATATTTTTTCGATAGCTGTTTACCACAAAAATATATACCAACAATCAATCCAATTACGATTAGCGCAATTATTGAATATTGATAAATAAAAACAAAAATGTCTTTGAAAGTAAATGTTTCCATAGCGCAAATTTACGAATAATCCGCGAGTTATCAAAGGAATACTTCAAGGTCATTGACTTTGAAGATACAGCAGTCGCGGATTTTGCGACATTCGCCGGAGGAAAGCAACTTGACGTTGCGCCAGCCTCCGTAAAAATTGTATCGCAGGGAGATACAGTTTCGGAGTTCGAGGATTGAGCCGTCGGATTTCCATACGGAAATATCGACAGGATCACCGCTGTTGAGCATTGTGCGAGCGGTGGATATATGTATCGAGCGAGCCATCAGGAGAATACGATGTTATATGGTGAAGTGAAGATACCGGGCGAGGCTGACAAGCGGACGCATGGGCGGTTGTCGGCATATCGCCATGTGAACTTGACGGAGTTAAGTTTATCGTCGGAGTTATGAACTTCGCAGGNGGAATCGGTTATGAGNATAGGCGCGAGGATGTATGGGTCGGACGGATTTGTGCCGTCAGGCTCAATACGGAAAACGTCGTAGGAGGTCAGAAGTTGGTCTATCCACTCGGCTTCATCAGAAGTGAGTGGCCCNGCTTCGACCTCGTAGGTCTTTTCCACNGACTGGTCGTAGAACTGCGACGTGCCGTTGACAACCGCTGTGGAGCGGTCAACGGNGGTTTTTGCCGTGGTCTGCAACGGCAAAGTGATGAAATCCCACACGTTGAAGCAGTTGCGGAAGAAGAACAACTCCGAGTTATCGAGAGCCGGGTCAATAAAGCATGAAATTGACCGCTGACCGAGGCGGACGGTGAACGATAGCGGCTCAATTTCGCCGAGCCTTGCGGTGGCGAAAGAGGCAGNGTCGGCAATAATCTCATCGACGGAGATGTTGATTTGTTCCACTCCGGCAGAGTTGGCTGTGCGTCCTGACTGCATAACGAAGGAGTGAGAATACAAAGCGTNGCTNCCCTGCTTGCGGAAGNGATGCAAAACNGTNTATTCCAGNCTCTCCCCCTTTTCAGCGTAGATGAAAAGCGAGAGNGTGGAGCCNGTGGCGACACGGCGCATGGAGAGAGTNGTCAGGAAATTTTCTTTNAGAAAGAGCGGCACGTCGTAGCCGATAGCGTAGCGGTCGCAGTATAGAATTTGTAGNGTGCAGGNGTCAGNCTTGTTGTTGACCGTATCGGAGAAAACGCGCAACGTATAGTCNGCGGTCGTATATCCTGAGGAACGCATCTCGGCTTCGATAAGCGAGCCGAGATTGTAGAGCGTGACAGTGCCGCTATACGCATAGTAGCGTTCCGACAGGATAGTGTGACCGCCCGGACCGGTGAGGGTAACATCTACGAACGTACCGTCAACGGCGACAGATAATTCTCCGATAGCCGAAGAAAGGATAATGCCCTGAGGCTTATATGTGATTCGGTGAGCCATACGACAAAGGTACTTTGTCGGCNAGGGCTCGGAAAAGACAAGGAGAGAGCGGCAGACCCCGAAGGGTCAGCCGTCNGACATCAGGGCNTTGCCCTGCATCGACTCGCGGCGTTGAGCCTCGGNGAGAAGGGCGCGGGCCCGGAAGTGCGCCCCGGCGTGTACTTCCGCNTCNGTNATNACGATGCTGTGGCGTTGCTCGACACAGCGGATAATCTGAGAGATGCGNCGGTAGTAGCTCCAGAGGTCGCAGAGTTCTTCATCAGTGAAGATGAANGAGTAAGGCATTTCGTAATTAGNNTTCATTGTTTCNGGGATTAAAGGGTTCGTATTGAGTTATTTTCGTCAATCTGACAGATGCGGAGAGTGTANGTGTGGGAGTATTTGCCGAGTTCCACTCGGTCGAAGTCNTCGCCGTCGCGCCAACANTAGAATAATGCGAGTCGCATAGCTTCGATGTCGTTGTCGGCATAGAAGGTCCAGTGACCTTGTTTTGTGTANCAGATATATTCTTTCATCATCGTTAAGATTAGAGAGTNAGACAATCGGGAGAGAGAAGCGAGAGGGCTTAACCCTCTCGCTGAGCCTCGAACTGGAGGCGTTCGTAGATATTTTGGGAGATAGTCGCTCCGTATCGGGCTTTGAGCAGGTGCATATATCGCATTGCGCTCTTGGCGGTCTTGCATCCGCAGCCGACGTTTTCCTTAGGGGCTACGCCTTTGAAGTAGACGTACCAGCGGTTGAACTTGCGCTGAGCCACGATNAGCTTGGGAGTGATAGCCGGAGTAGTCNCGACGGCGGGAGCTGCGGTTTGAGCGACGATTTTTTCTGCGGATTTTTTAGTTTTCTTTGCCATGATTTTGAAGTGTTTTGGGGTTTGAACTGTGAGCCGAGNCTCTTAATTTTTACACTGCCAAATCAGGGTAGCTGTTTGAGACCGAACAAAAATTTAATAGAGAATTTTAAGCNCGAGCGTCTAAAAATGAGGCTTGTACCATTTTTCGTAAAATTGTCGTGTAAATAGCGGAGCGGTTTTAGTGAGCCGTAGGGAAGTTGAGTTGGCGACCTAACTTTGCAGATGGAAAAATAGACCTCGGATCANACCCCAAANCAATTCAAGGCAAATGGAAACTAACCGCAGGAAAATCAGCCAAACNGCCCCGCTGTTGAGTCNGGCNATNANTCCGCACTCANNGTGGNGCAAGTTCNGNCGTTGGTTTCCACGTCTGCAAAGNCNTAGCCGGATAATGTCGANATGCGGATGAGCCGAGAGTGNGNTGCGACTGCTATATGCGCTCAAAGCNCGGTGCGGAGTGACCCCAAAATGCNGAGGACGCTGACGGTTTGNGGCTGAGCAGGGGCGGTGNCGCTGCGCCTCCCGATTGTCTGACCGNCTTANCGATGATACCGTCTGACACAAAACGAGGTGATTGGAACTTGTTGACAACGGCTGCTATGCTCAGAGCATTATTGCTGGCGTGACGATGAGGACGATTAACGGCTTCGGCAAATACTTCATACACTCTCCGCGTAGGTTGACGGAATCAATACGATCCCTCCCGAAACAATGAACCGCGAAATGCTCTCGATCATCTCACGAAGAACTGACCTTTGGAACATCGAGCGGTCAACTCGGATGCCACGCGAGTGGACCTGTACTGAACACGGAAGATGTGAAGTAGTTCTTGCTGTGCAAGCGGCAAGCCGATGAGACCGCTCCCCCTCGGCTTAGAACAGGTTGCGGAGAGCCGATAGACAATGACAGAGCGTAGGGATTGGCGATGAATGAGCGCAACAAAAGGCTGTCCTGTCGGACAGCCTCGCCCTTTGAGGGAAGATTTCAGAAACCTGCGAAGCAGCCCTGAATCATTGTGTAGTCAACATCCTCATACATGGATGCGGCGATTTCCTGTGCTTCATCCGCGTTGCGGGCTTCGATTTCCTCTGTGAAGCTCTCACCGTTGAAAGTGATTACTTCCACTGAGAAGTATTTGAGTTTGCGATTGGAGTTGAGAGAGCTGCTGAAGATGTTGCTAACGTATGTCATGATTTTGAAGTTTTAGGAGGTTTTTAACTGTGCGCCGGGGCGCTTTTGATTTACGTTGCAATAATTGGGAGAGCTGAGAAAGCGGAATTGCAAATTACTTTTTCAAGTGCAGCGATAAATACTACCTGCAAGGTGGAGATTTATGAAAAATGATTTGTCAATCCCGGAGGGTCGAGCCGACAGGCGCAGATGCGCGGTCAGCCCTACCTTTGCGACAGTAAACTCAATGTGCCTCGGAGCGTATAATCAGTTAATTACTCCTGAAACGTCTCGTCAAAATATGACCTATACGTTACATCTTCACAGTTTTCTCAACTGCAAACTCAAATGCGTATCAAACACCGTGTAATCACCGGTAAGAGCGAAACACCTCAGACAGTGCCATCGCCTTTGGCGCTTGGCTACGCCAAGAACCCCGTAATGCGGAAGAAGTGCAATAAAAAGAAATCGTCACCTTGAAGGATGTTGGTTACACAATGGTTCAGGGTCTTGGAGTTTCTGAAATCTCAAAGGGCGTAATGAACGGTAAAAGTCCTTATAAGCGCGAACGATTGCCAATGCCGGAGCGGAAAGTCCATATACAAGAACGCCCCTCGGAGGTGTCCGAAGGGGCGTATGAGTTAGGGATAGATAGTCCGAATGGAGCGAGACCTTAGGCTCGACGGCTTGCCGCAATAGCCCGGCGGTGCAACCGCAACTCTATAAATCACTTAAATATTTTCTGTTATTAATGGGTGCTTACATTTGGGGCATTTACCGTCTACAGGATTCCAAGTAAATATATCTTTTCCGCATTTATCACAACCCAACATAAAACTTAATTTTGCAATATCCTCACATGATAGAGTTTGAATATCCATGCAATTATAGCAGCAAAACAAATAGTAATGTTGTCTTTCGACGGTGAAGTGTCCGTAAGGTTCAGTATCTATCGACCAATCACAATGAGGGTTAGAACAACGATAATGAAACAATGACATATATTAATCCCAATCGTTAAGGTTATCAATAAAGTTGTCAATTTCGGTTTCGTCGAAAACATCGGTGGTACCGGTGTTCTCTATTTTGTCGAAGTCCACCCACATATCATGCACGGAGTCTCCGTTACGAGTGTCTAATTCGTCAAAGTCACTCATTCAGAAAAGTAAAAAGAAATATGACTGTATACTATATCAAAATATACCAGAAGAATGTAAGAAATTACCATCTTCTTTCAGCACGTAAGAATTACAAGCAGGCTATTATAAACGAAATAATATTAGTCTGCTGAGTACTCATAGAAATCGTAGTTGATATCCTTGATGTATTCAACTTCATTTTCTAAAAGATTGGATTCATCATCAAATAAAGAAGACTGTACGACTTGCGGTTTTGATAGTTCAGACAATCTTTTACTGCCATTGGCTAATCGTTCTTTAACAGTTGCTATGGCAACGTCTCCAACATCTACTCCAATCCACTGACGACCCAATTCTTCTGCCGCCACAAGCGTAGTGCCAGAACCAACAAAGCAGTCAAGAACAATATCTCCGATATTAGACGATGCCTCAATTATACGTTTTAGCATATCTAAATTTTTTTCGGTAGGATATCCTGTCTGGTGTGTATTTTGATTGTTTATGTCTAAATAATCGAGCCAGATATCTTGTACAGGTATACCATTGCTTTCATCCAAGTAAACTTTCCTTCTCGGATTCCCATTAGATGACCAGTATATTTCATTCTTCGCATCCATTTCATCTAATTTATCTGGAGTATACTGCCAATGTTTGCCAGGAGGAGGCATCATTCCCCTCCAACTTTCACCAGTAGCACCTCTACGAATACCTGGGGCATGAATAGGAACTTTTTTATATTTACGTCCTGTTTCAGGCTCTATAAAAGGATATTCTTTATCTTCTTTTTCCTTACTCCAAGCGTCGTAGGGTCTGTGCCAAACAGGATTATCAGATTTTGTGTAGAAAAGGATGTAATCAGAAATGTTGCCATACGTTTTTTTTGTGTAATTTTTGGACTTGCATTTTTTTCGAGTGATTAATCCTTTAAAGTTATTTTCACCAAAAATCTCATCCATCAGGAGTTTGACATGAAATACCATTTTACTATCAAGATGGATATAAATAGATCCATCTTGAGCCAAAAGTTGATGCATCAATATAAGCCTATCTTTCATAAACGAAAGATATTCACTTGTAGTAAATCTATCCGAGTAGGCAAACTCTTGGTTTCTACACTCGAAATCTGTCCCTGTATTATATGGAGGATCTATATATATTAATCTCACGTTTCCACATATAGAGGGTTCTAAAACAAGCTGCTTAAGTACAACTAAATTATCGGCATGATATAAACGTTTTATAGTGTCGGAAGATTCTCGTCCCGACATGATCTTAAGACAGCCCGATGGAAGAGATTTTATATTCATCATTCCATGAGTCTCCCTATATGTACTTACTCCTACAGCCATTATTATTTGAGCCAATTTTTGTTTATGCGTTCATTAACCATTCGAAGTGTAACAACACGAATATGGTCATAATCTATAGCCTCGATTTTTGAATAGTCATCCCACATCGAACCAAGCAGAAGACCTGGGCCGTCATTGATGAAAATGATCTTTAGATCAAGCCCATTGGCATTAGCATATTCTAATATTTCTTTGGCACAATTGGCATACCCTCCTGTTCTATCATCTTCCTGGGCTCCTCCTCTATCACCGTCATAACGAGCAAGACCAATTGCTTTAATATCTCCTTTAGCGTTGCGAATAATAAAATCAACAGGGCGGTTGTCATTTGGATATCCATTCAACACCTTATTTAATAAGATGTCCGCACCTGCTCTTTCCGGTCCTTCAATAGAAAAAGTCGGAAATTGATCTCGAAATAGGTTAAAAAATTTTTCAGTCAAATCATAGCCCTTTTGTCCTCGGTCTTTATACTCCCAAAGAACAGCACATAAAGCTTCGTCTGGGAGCGGACGAGAATTAAATGCAGATTGAACGATATTAACTTTTCTGAATTTCTTCCCATACTGGGAACAAATCATAGGAGTTAATGATTTCTTCTTTAACATTTCAACAGGAGTTTGAGGGCTTACGTATTTTCGGAAAACTCTACATAGTTGAATACGCATCCATTGTTGTTTAACTTCCGAAATCTTAATAAGTAAGGTTTCTGAAGATTCTGAAGTTTTCAATAGTTGACCAAACAGGACAAGGACAGGACGATATAATTCACAAGCATCCGAAAGAATATCCGGATAGAATTCGCCGTCAGCCATTGTAATCCAGTTTGGCGCATCTGATTTATAATCTGAGAAATGTTTCATTCAAATTAAATTGAAAACTTCCTTGTAGCATCTGAAGGCTGACCAAAGCCTGTAACGACTACAAGGAAGTTTTCAAAGTATTGTCGGCTCTCGCCGTATGTCTTTGTCGGTTTAGGTCATTACCAGATATTATCGTTCTTAGACTGCAAAGATACGAAAAATATTTGAGATTATGGTAAAGTCTTGATTAAAACTCGTACCCAAGTTTTATACTGATACCTTCTGTATCAAGCAAGCGAGAGCTACGAGTGTAGTCCATATTCACTCCCGGGTGAGTAAAACGGTCAAAAGTCTCGAATTTTAACTTCTCAAAGGTATAACCGATTGAAAGAGTCACTGCTTGGTGACCAATTGTTTTCATTCTAACACCAGCAGACGCATTAGCATAGAAGCCATCGCCGTTAGTTAAGAAGTGACCGAGTTTAACATCTACATAAGGAGCAAACTTAGTTTTAATAAAGGTGCTGTGGAGATCCACGAAAAGAGGGATTCCAACTTTGCTATCGCGGGAGTCAAGAGCATATTGGCCCATTCCTTTAGTTTCGTACTTCGACATGAAGTGAAAACCTACACCTGCACCAACGTAGAAATAAGGGCACACTTGATAACCGTGAGTGGTACTAATCTCGAAGCGACCAAATTCATAGTCGCCTACACCGAAGGTATAACCGAGATCAGCGAAACCACGATATCCACTTTGTGCGGATGCGGAAAGTGTTGCAAATAAGATTGCAATAACAAGTAAAAATTTTTTCATATAAATTAAAATGTTAGTTTGTATCTATGTGTAATTTAGAAGCGTCCTTTTTAAGGAAAAAGCGCTGATTCCAATTTCGGATTGGAATTTTACCTTTTGAAGTAGCAAAATCAGAGTCAATTGTAACATTGAACAAATTAGGTTTAACTCCGATTGAAAAAGTTACATCTGTACACTTCCCATCAATAAATGAAGAATCATCTTGTTCGATAATAAAATCAAGACCATTCATTAAAGATAGGTGCCTGAGTATGGAAGGCGAAAAGATTATCAAACCTTTATTTTCATTCTTTGATACATCCCATTTAATTAAATTGCCAGAAGAAACATCTTCTAAAAGTACAAAATTTGTAGTGCCTAAATATGGAACTGTTTCAGAATGACTTCCTCGAAGAATAAATTGTGAACTTTCCAATGCACTACCAGGAGTATATTGTCTATGAGAGTTTACACCCCATCCGGGAACATGTTTGAAGTGGGTAATCAGTTTGAAATGTTTATGCTCTTGTGGCAACTTATTTTTAGGTTTTTCTTTTATCCACAGTGTATCTGGCGTAAGCAATCGAAATGTTTCAAATAAAACATTATCTGAGTTAGGAACTGAAAATTGAATAGTGTCGCCCTCAAATTTCTCAGAAAAACCAGTAGGAGAAGATGTTTCAATAAATCTCCTTATCGGGCATAAATCATTAATGTTCTCATTCTGCGCTAAAACACAGAATGAAAACATTAACGATAAGGTAAAGAACACAACCTTTTTCATTGGGTTCTTAAGATTTCTATGATTATTACCAGTCATCATTACCTCCAGTAAGTCCATTAAGGACAGCATCCTGAAGTTTGTTAATAACTATCAGCGAATAAAGGTGTGATTTAACAAATGCCTTTGCTCCTTCTTTTTTTTGCTTCTTGGTAAATGGAAAGCACTCAGAGGGAATAAATTCTTGGTGAACTTTTTGATATGCTGCCGGTCCACCAGCAAGAGCGCCAAGAACACCTGTACCTTTCTCCATTTCATATTTTTGGATAGAAGTTGTTACTCTCATTCTGCCGTCTTTCATATCTACGCGTATAATTACATCTGCGGAAATATCAGCATTTGATGCAAAAGAAAGAGTGCTACCCATGTTTGCGATATGACCTTTGCCGATGATACAGCCAGCATCCTTATCATTGAGTTGAATAACAGATTTACCGTCGTTAAAAGAACGAGCGAACCAGTCATTAACGGCAACGTATATCTGTTCTTTAGTCTTAGGAATACTATCAATCACAGTAACACGAGTGATTGAATTGTTCTTGTCAAGACCGTACAAATCTTTAATTGCAAGTGCGGCTTCATCATCTTTGATTTTGCCATCACCATTGGAGTCGAATTGAGACATGTCAATGGCAGCAAAATCCTGCTCTGTGATAATCTGAGCATTAGCAAATGCTGCTCCGAGCAACATAGCAAATGAGAGGATCAGTTTTTTCATTGATGTTAAGAGATTGAAGTTCATTATTTTGGGTGCAAAGATAGTAAAAAAATCTGAATTAAAACGAATTAAATCTAAAAATGTAATCTTTTGCAAATGTAATTTCAATCTATTAGAACTCATACTACGCCGGACATTGAGAGCGAGAAGGAGTCGCGGTAAGGGAATTTCTCGCAGCCGATGAAAAGGGTATCGAAAGCGTCGGTGCCGTCGGTGCGGTGTTCGAGCAGGTCTTCTTCGGACTCCGCCAACTTCTCGCCTGACTTGTCTTTACGGAAACCGTTGCGTCCGTTGGAGACACCGGCAGACTGCACCGCGAGAATAAGATCCTCGTTATTAGAGCGGTTGAAAAACGGTATGAGGCGTTGCTTACCTGCGAACGCATTGTTGATGAGCAGGTATTTTTCGTGGTGGTGCATCGGGTTTCCAAGATATACGGATTCAACACGCCAACCACGAGCCTCAAATTCTTTCACCACGTTATAGTGGAAGTCCTGGTCGTTGACGGCATAGTTTGAGCCGAGGGCGGTTGCATCGTAATAGTAGACCACTGTCTTATTGCGATGCTCCGCGTAATAACGGCAGAAGTCCTCGACGAGTGCCGGGATTTTATGCTCAAACTTGACGTAGAAAGATTTGATGATATTGAGGCGGCGGTCGCGTGGTTGCCCTGCGACAATCCAGTTGATGTTTGCGTTGTAGTCCATACCTATGCAGATAGGCGCGTCGGGGTCAACGTCCTTGTCGGCGCGAGAGTCGAGCGTCGAGAAGTCATAATCATAGCCGAGAGTATCGAGGTACTGATTATCGTTGGCATCGTACTTGTGCCCCTCACGCATGGAGGAATAAAAACCGTCCTTTGCAATTCCGATCCTCTGACACAGGATAGAGGTTTGGAATGTCAAAGGAGTAAGGTCGCGCTTCATCTGCTTAATGTAGTTCTCGCCGAGAAGCTGCAGGTTTTCGATTGAGGAATACTCGCGGTAATAAACCGCGACGGAGCGCATCTTATTGAGGTCGCGGTCAAGACGACGGAGGTAGCCTTTGAGATATGGAGGCACAGGCTTCCCCGAAGCATTAAGGGCGCGGATGCGCTCTTTGGTGCGCCATATCTCATAAACCGTAGCCTCAATGGTCTTGATAAGTTCCACGTCCATTTTGTCGCGGTAGTGCAAGAACCACGAACCTTTCTGCGTCTGCGGCATATCGCTCAATATCATAATTGAGTGATTGTAGGAGTGTTTGCCGAAATACGACTTAATGCCGCCGTTAGCAGGGAGGGTTTCATCTTTGAGTTTGGCGTAGTCAATAAACTTGGCTTCATCGACAAGGAGCCACGACAGAGTGAGCGAGTTTGACGAGCCGGGGCGGTCCTGAGAAATAATGACCGCGACGGAGCCGTTGTAGAAAGTTATGACGTGTTCATAATCTTTCGGGTCGATGATAGGCTGACGAAAAGATTTCGGGGGTTTCTTGCCGACAACATAGTGAATACCCTCTATGAAGCCCCAACGCTTCCAAGCGGCGAGCAAGCCCGGAATGGTGTTAGTCAGTCCGTGCTTGAATGTGGGAACGACGATGCCGCCTGTCGAGCCGGGCATACGCTGCATATTGCGAAGAACGAAAGGCGCGGCTATTGAGTCGGTCTTTCCTGTTCTTCGCCCGGCGACAATAACGGTAGTATTGGCACCGATAAGCTGCGTAAGGCGTTGGGGCTTGTTAAAGTAAACTTTCTTGTCGGACATCGTTATTTTTTGTAATTTTGCACTGAGGGCGTGTACTTGAAAAGAGGTACCAATGGCGAAAGCCCTGTGCTTTGTACAGCACGAAACGCTACTTTGTCCTCTGCCGACACGCGTTAAGGCAGAGGACTTTTTTCATCACTATTATCAGTATCAGGGAACAGGGTATCAAATTCCAAATCGTATTCCTCAAACTCCACGTCCTCAATGTCGATGGTTTCACGGCGGTACTTCTCAATCATCGCGTCAATCTTTGACTGGATGTTGGGAATTGGCTCGATACCCAGCACTCGCGGGTCATCGGTAGCCGTGAACGGCTGAACGAGAATTTGGTCGAGCGGTATAGCCTGTTCATCTTCGAGGTCAACGCGGTTGAGCTTGCCGTAGGCAGTTGCCGCCCGCTCCATAGTCTTGCTATCCTTGCGCTTCTCGGCCATCTTGTATGTGGCGATAAGCATTTCATTCGTGCGCCAACGGTGGAAGTCGCGAGAGACGGAGCCAAGCATCGGCAGCAGCGACTTAACCACGGCAAGGTCGGAATAAGCCGTAGTGCGATGTATTCCGTGGCGTTGGCAGACCTCGGCGACAAACTCGCGGTCTGTGCCGTCGGGATTGGCGATGAACCAGTTATACATTTCGCGCACACGGAGCACCTTATCCACAAGAGCTTGTGGATAGCGTTCGCGCAGTTCGACCTCTTTTGTAAAGAGTTCGGCGCGGCAAACTTCGATAGCGTTGGGATAAGCCATAACTATGTATGAGGTCAGGGTTACGAGTTATGATGCTTATTCGTCGTCCTCCATATCAAGGAGGTTTCGGTGGGCGTTCTCGATAGCGAGCGGCGAGCCGACCTGTGCAAGCATCATTTCCTGGGAATGTAGCTTGACCTTTGAGGCGGCTTTGCCACGGCGGTACGCCTTGGAAACGTTCGTAGAGCGGTCGGCGATGTCTTCTCGAAGCACATCAGCCGGAATATCAAGAATGACCGCCATATCGGATATTTTGAGGTAGATTGAGGCGAACTTCTCAATCTGCTGCAATTCGTTCTCTGAATAGGTCATGGAGGGGTACGGAATGATTGGTTATTAAATTGTTGACCTGCTCTTGGAGCCGGTCGAAGATTGCTTTGTCGGTGGAGATAAACGCAGATTCGTGGCGGTTGCCACGGGTCAAGTTCTGTGAGGTAATGACCGAAACAGTATCTCCGGCTTCGGATTTTACCAACAAAATCTTGCTGTGATTGTCAGCAAGATAGGTACGCTCGATAACTTGGGTAATGAACGCCCAAAGTTTGAGCGTCTTGTTGGTAGCCTTGTGGTCGAGCACAAGGTTAATCCGGCTTACACGCTTATCCTTTGTAATGAAGAATAAGCGTCGCAAAAATTCCTCGGATATAGAGAAAGAAGTCTGCCAGACTTCTGCGACCCCGACCTGTTCGAGAATCCATTCGAGAATGTCGGCCACCTGCACCGCATTGCTCAAATAAGCCTGAAAAGGATTATCGGCAAGCGGACGGAGAATTTCGGAGATTGATGCGGTGCGCTTCATTTTTTCTTACTGGAGGCGGCGCGTTTTGCGTTCTTGGCAGAGCCAAGCGACTTTGTCGATGATGCAGATCGCGCGGGTTCGGCGTTGGGGTCAGGAAGAACAAAATGGTCGTATGCCTCCCAGTTGGCGTGAAGTTTCTTGTCGAGGGTTATAAGTTCTTTGAGGAACGGATAACGCTCGGAGTCCGGGCAGGTGGAGTTTTCAAGCGAGAGCGAGCGGAGGCGCAGATGCAGTTCGCGCATACGTTGAAGGAGCGAAAGGTTCTCAACGTATTTCGCTTTGATTTCATCAGGGAGCAGATCGTGGTCGGAGCGTTTACCCTTTGCATGGTTCTCGGCGGCGGTGGCGGCGAGCGGAATATGCTCTGCCACGATTTGCTCCACCTCTTTCTCCATCTGCTGCACCTGTTCGTGGGTCAGGGCTTGAAGTCGGAAGTTGAGATACTTTTGAAGCTGATACTCGACGAAGTCGTGTCGGCGGTCAATCTGCGAGATTATGTTCCTATACATAATCTGATTACCCGAAAGTTTCAAAAGATAAAGTGCGCCTACGGTGTAGTCGCGCTCCGCTTCCGGCGTTTCAAGCCATTGCTTTATCTGTTCAGTGAATTTGTGGTCCATAATGCGTTAGCGTTTGGTTGCCACAAAATTACTTCCTCAATCATAGCGGATAAAAGACGGAAAATTCGTACCTTTGCAAAAAAAGAAAATGGCAGATTTATATATACGAGAACGAACTTGTCCCTGTCAGGACAATGGGATGGGAGAAGTGTTTTTGCGTAGTAGTCGCAATTATCAATTATTCAAATTATTGAAGCACCGTCTTGCAGACGAATATGACCGAGTGACACATTTTAATGAAGGTTTTTCGGGAATAGAATACGCGTATAGCGATGCTCGTATAATACTTCTAAACGAATACTTTTTGTGGCTAAATAATAATGATATTCCAGAACTTGAAGCTCTTCTAACTAAATATGGGGTATGTATAGCATCTATGCTATATGATTCAAAGGATATATTCACTTTTGAGTATGATAATGACCCATACAATAAAGTAAATTCGGGTAATATAGATGATAATACAAAAGCATTTGTCGAAAAATTATTAAGACCGTTAATTAATCATCGACTGCGACAACTAAGAAACCAACAAAACCCTGGAATATATAATAATTTAACAGGAGAGGTTGTAAGACCCTCTGGAGGAACATACTATATTAATGATTTCCGCTAAAGTTTATTATTTATACCTGTGAAGAACACGAGGTTTTTGCCGAGAGGTTCAAGCAGGTTTTTCATCGAGATCATCGTCGCGCCAGTGGTTACAAAATCGTCGAACACGATTATATTGCTTTCGGTGGGAGGTTCTTTGCCAAAGGTAAAGACCGCTCCGACACGATGCGTCGAGTGGCATTCGGCGATGTCCTCGTAGAACGGTATGCCGAGAAGCTGCGCGAGCCGGGCAGAAATTAGCGACGCAAAATTTCTGACCTTGTGGCGACGTTTGGGCGAGGTAACGATGCACCAGTCACCGGAGGCGAGCGAATGACCGAGAATTTGACGTATAAGGGTATTCATACCCTCGGCAAACTTCTCGATCATNTCCGGGTCGCTCTTAATGTCGNTCANNGTNCNGCCNTAGAGCGACTTCTTCCANAGCGAGATNATNCCGAACTGNGGATTGCGGTATGAAATTCGCACCTTGTTAGGGGCGAAGTCGCAACGAGCNTCNGCNTGTTGCACATCTTTCCATGCCGCCCGCTTCTTCTCAGCAAAGAGGTCTTTANTTTCGTCGCNNAACGATGAAGAAGAAGCGTCGAGGTCGGGAACATCGAGCGAAGGCACTTCGATGTCTTTCAACACGTCNTCCAACGCTATTGCTCCCTCCCTGACGCNTTTCTGTTTCATAGAGNNTAGAGATTACGCGGCTTTGCCGCAGGTAATATCNCCGTCCTCGGTTTCGAGCGTACCGACAAAGAAGGGTGCGGGCACTTCGTCGGTAGCCTCGACGTTGATAGTTGTCGAGGTAGTGCCGGTGGCACCCTGACCGAGATCCTGGGCGACAGTGGCTTTGGTCTGCCACTTGTCATTGCCGAGGACGCGNAAGTTGCCTTTCATNTCTTCGACGATGAANACGTTGTCGGTGTTGTTGATGTANGCAGCGGCGGCGGAAGCGTCCGCGCCCACTCCGGGGTGAACTGCCACAAGTTTGTTGAGCTGCGTCTGCGAGGGCAATTCGCCCTGCGCNTCGGAGGTCAACTGNGACTTGTCNGGCAGAATGTCGATGTACTTCCACTTGGCATCAGCGGCAAGAGTGTACTCGCCGGTGAGNATTGCCGAAGTCGGACGACCGAGTTCATCACGAGGGAGCTGCGGATAGCCGAGNATGAAAGACTTGGCGAGGAAGTAGATGCGACGCTTCACACCGGGCAGCTCGGGGGTGCCTTGACACCAGCCGAGAGACTTTTGGATTGANGTACATTTAGTAGCCATAGTGANAGCGGATTAGACGGTTAATTCAATGGTTTTGAAACGGCGCTTGTCGAGCGTTTCAAACTGNACACCGAAGAACATAGTGGCGATGTAGGAAAGGATNAANGGAGCATATTCCTTGACCATNACATTTTCCACGTCNCCCATCTGGTCGTAGCCNACGAGCATATTTGACTTCGGGCAAACGTGCATNAACTTCGAGCCGGCTTTGTTGTAGAGGGGGCAGAACTTCAACTTGCCGTTGGAGCCTTCCACGGCACCCTGAGCGTACTGGGAGTTGTAAGGTATGCCGCCATGAGTGAGCAGGTAGCCCTCGTTGTACTTGTCGACAAAATCCTGCGANCAGTAGAGATAGAGNTCCTGCGANCGCAGACGCGGGTCAAGCGAGAANANAATCTCTTTNGCGATGTCAACGGCATTTGCAGCAGTGATTTCATCGGTGAACTTCATGTAGTTGCCCTCCTCAGCGGCAATAGCACCGGCGGNGATTTCCTTTTCGGTAATCGTGTCGAAGCCGTCGAACAGGTCNGCGGTGGTATCACCGGCGGCATTGCGCTTGCCGTTCCAGATAGCATCGTTGAGATGCTCCGAGAGATTCTTNGCAATCTTGGCGAGGACGTGNCGAGCCGTAGGCGTTGACATCTGACCGTCGCCCTTTGTAGCACCTGTGCCGAGAAGCGTGGAGATAGCCGAGTTNGNNTCAAAGTTGGCGACAACNGAGCCAAANTAGGTTTCGAGGTCGCGGAACTCGATGCCGAGGTTGTAGTCAACGGCACGCTGGGGATTGTAGGGTGCGAACTGAGCGTCGCCCGTAAGGTTGCCGACGCGCTCTTTGTATCGAATACCGGGTCGCCCTGTCATATACTGGAGCGTGTCGCCGATACCGATAATGGGNAGCATAAGGAGGTCAGNNCGGTATTTGACCGCNGCCTCCTGATACTCTTTGAGTGAGAATTGNAATTTACCTGCCATTGGAAATGTGATAAAAGGTTAGCGAATGTTGGCGAGGTTCACACCTCGTTAAAGAGTTGTNGGGCAGAGTTGTAAGTATCGACGAAAGCCTCGACCTCGTTCTTGGGGGCGGTTTCGCCTCCGGGTTTGGAGTCCTCGACAACGGTAGTGGTNGAAGCGGCAGGTTTAGCCGCGAGTTTTGCTTGCAGGTCGGCGATAGTCGCGTCTTTAGCGGCAATCGCCTCGTCTTTCTCTTTCAGGGCATTNTCAATCTTGGCAAGCTGCTCGTCGGAAAGAGAAGCNNNGTTNTCGGTCANAGCGATAGCGGAAAGACCGAGAACGGCACAGAGGAATGTGTAAGTCTTGTTCATTGCGGATGATATGGGATTTGGATTTGAGCGGAACAGCGAGGCGATNGCCGAGAGGAACTTGCCGAAACGACCCTCACGGTCGGTGTCGGCAATNGGAATGTTAGGAATAGGCATACCCTCGGAAGCCATCGCGGAAGCGAGAGCGTCGGTCAGTTTGGGGGCGGNTTCGTCGGCAAGGTCGGTTATCTCGTCCACGAAGCCCCAGTCGAGGGCTTCCTGAGCCGAGAGCCAGCCGCCAACTTTCATAAGTGCGAGCAGATCTTCCGGCTTACGCTTGCATCGCGCAGCGTATAGCCGGGCACAGTTAAGGTCGAGTTTATCAAGGTCAGCCTTAATTTTCTCGCAGTCGGCTATNAGAGTATCGAATTGAGCCGAGTTAAGGCTGCCCCACTCGAAGAAAGNCATCGAACACTGATGCACGAGATACATAGCCCCCGCGTCAATGGAAATGTGAGCCGCGCCGAGCGAAGCGATGGTTGCGGCGGAAGCGTTGAGTCCGACGAAATGCACATTGACTTTGCCNTGATTCTTGAAGGCGGCGGAGATAGACAAGCCGGTGGCGAGAGACCCACCGAGGGAGTCGATAAGCACGTTTACCTCCTTGCCCTCGTATTTGGCGAGGGTTTTGTCAACCGTCGAGCGGTCGAAGTCATAACCTCCGACGTAACCTTTCAGGGATATGTTGTAAGTGATATTAGGCATGGCGTATTGTGAATTACGCCACGAAGTTACCGCGCGTTAAAAGCGGTAGAAAAGACAGGAAAATTCAAGAATTTTTCGTACCTTTGCAGTCTCAAAATCAAGCAATATCTCAAATTATGGCAACAGTGCAATCCCCGGAAACTCAGAATGTAGAATATAAGGAAAGTTGGAGAGACGAATACCTCAAATGGGTATGCGGCTTTGCAAATGCTTATGGAGGCTACATTTACATAGGAGTAGAAGATGGTTCACATAAGATTGTAGGTGTTGAAAATAGCAAACGTCTTATGGAAGATATTCCGAATAAGATTGTTACTAATCTTGGCATTGTTGCGGATGTTAATTTGAGACAGGTTGAAGGACTTGATTACATTGAGATAATTGTTGCACCGAGTAATATTCCGATTTCTTATAAGGGTGTTTATCACTATCGTTCAGGGACTACAAAGCAAGAATTGAAAGGTGGTGCACTTCAAGACTTTCTCCTCAGGAAATTGGGAAAGACTTGGGACGATGTAAGTATTGAAGATGCAAAAATTGAAGATATTGACCGCAATTCCATTGATTATTTTTTAAGTAAAGGTATTGCAGCACAACGCATACCGGAAACTATGCAAACTGCTTCGACTGAGGAAGTATTGACATCACTTCAACTGATTGATGATAATGGCAAATTGAAAAATGCAGCCATATTATTGTTTGGCAAGAATCCGTTGAAGTACTTCCACAGCGTAGAATTTAAGATCGGTCGTTTTGGTCGTGATGAATCTGACCTCTTAATTCAGGATATAGTGGAAGGCAACCTTATAGAAATGGCGGATAAGGTTGTAGATATATTAAAAGCGAAGTATCTTGTTTCGCCTGTGCGGTTTGAGGGTATGCAACGTTACGAGACCCTTGAAATACCTATTGAGGCATTGCGAGAGATAATTTTCAATGCAATAGCTCATAAGAATTATATGGGACCGGCTATTCAAATGCACGTATATGATGACCGCATAGAGATATGGAATGATGGCACTCTCCCGGAAGGCTACACAGCGGATACAATATATGCCAATCATCCGTCGCGTCCTCGTAATCCAAAGATTGCCGGTACAATGTTTAAGGCTGGATTTATTGATACATGGGGGCGTGGTTACAATAAGATCTACACAGGCTTTGAGAAAAACGGTTTACCAATTCCGACAGTGTCGGAGCATTTTGGAGGCGTTCAAATAGTTATTGAACGTACCTATTTTAAGCATCTTAATGGAAATGTCGGAAACGATGTCGGAAACGATGTCGGAAACAATGTCGGAAACGATGTCGGAAATGATGTCGGAAATGATGTCGGAAACTCTACTCAAAAGAAAATTGCAGAGAGGTATATTGCAATTAAGGAAATAATAAAGGGTAATCCCTTCATTACAGCGCTTCAACTCTCAGAAAAGTTGGATGTATCGGATAGAACTATTGAGCGCGATATAGCGAAATTACAAGAAGCAGGTATGTTGATACGGGAGGGAGATAGAAATAGAGGACGTTGGATAGTCCTAAAATAATGCAAAAAGAGCCTTTCCTTTCGGAAAAGCCCTTGATGCAGAGGGGTTGGAGGGGTCAGATTCGGCGGAAAACGTGACCGTTTG
>JAAVFS010000004.1 GCA_014800605.1 Bacteroidales bacterium
CAGCCGGAGTTCACCCAGATCGACTGCGAGATGAGCTATGTCGATCAGGAAGACATCCTCAATCTCTTTGAGGGCATGGCCGTGCATCTTTTCCGCGAGCTCCGCGGCGTAGAGCTCAAGCAGCCCTTCCAGCGTATGACATGGGCCGATGCAATGAAATATTACGGTAGTGACAAGCCCGACCTGCGCTTCGGCATGGAGTTTGTCGAGCTCATGGATATCCTCCAAGGCCACGGCTTCTCAGTCTTCGACAATGCAGCCTACATCGGCGGCATATGCGCTAAGGGAGCTGCTGGCTACACCCGCAAACAGCTCGACCAGCTGACTGAATATGTGAAGCGTCCGCAGATCGGCGCCAAGGGGATGGTTTACGCCCGCGTAGAAGCTGACGGCACAGTCAAGTCAAGCGTCGACAAATTCTATACACAGGAAGTCCTTCAGCAGATGAAGGAAGCATTCAAGGCCGAGCCGGGCGATCTGATCCTGATCCTCAGCGGCGACGACGCCATGAAGACCCGCAAGCAGCTCTGCGAGCTCCGTCTGGAAATGGGCTCTCAGCTCGGCCTGCGCGACAAGAACAAGTTTGCTTGCCTCTGGGTCGTAGACTTCCCGATGTTTGAGTGGAGCGACGAGGAGCGGCGCCTGATGGCCATGCACCACCCCTTCACCCACCCCAAGAAGGAAGACATCCCGATGCTCGACACCGATCCGGCAGCCGTCAGAGCCGACGCCTACGACATGGTAATCAACGGCGTGGAAGTCGGCGGCGGCTCAATCCGTATCCACGACAGCAAGCTGCAGGCCAAGATGTTTGAAATCCTCGGCTTCACACCCGAAAAGGCTCAGGAACAGTTTGGCTTCCTGATGAACGCATTCAAATACGGTGCCCCCCCCCACGGCGGTCTGGCCTACGGCCTCGATCGCTGGGTTTCGCTCTTTGCCGGCCTCGACAGCATCCGCGACTGCATAGCATTCCCGAAGAACAACAGCGGCCGCGACGTGATGCTCGACGCCCCCGCTCCTCTCGACCAGAAGCAACTTGACGAACTCGAGCTCGCGCTCGCTCCCAAGACCGAGGAATAACCGATGACTCCGACCTGCCTCGACATAATCAGGACCATCGAAGAGGTGGCACCACGCCATCTCCAGGAGGGATTTGACAACACAGGACTCCAGTGCGGACGCCTCGACGCGCCCTGCACGGGAGTGCTGATATGTGTCGACCTGACCGACCTCATCGTCCACGAGGCCATCGACAAGGGGTGCAACCTCATCATCACCCACCACCCTCTGCTCTTCCACGCCATCAAGAGCGTCACAGGTCAGGGACGTGTGCAGCGCGCACTCGTAGAGGCTATACGCCATGACATCACCGTCTACTCCTGCCACACGTCGATCGACAACGCGCCGGCCGGCATCTCCCATGTCATGGCCCGCATGCTCGAACTCAGCGACATACAGGTCCTTGAGGAAAAGACCGACCCGAAGCTCGGAGCTGTAGGCTCAGGCATCATCGGTACCCTCCCCTCTCCGCTGACTCCGCTTGAACTCGTGGAAAAAGTCAAGACCACTTTCAATTCGCCCGTCGCCCGATGCAGCAACCCGGAGGCACTCGGCAAAGGGATGAAGATAGAGCGCGTAGCCCTCTGTGGCGGAGCAGGCTCCTTCCTGCTCGAGCGAGCTGAGGATCTCGGAGCAGACGCATTCATCACGAGCGATACGAAATATAACGTGTTTCTCGACTGCGCAGCCGAAATATTTCTTATAGACATAGGTCATTTTGAGTCAGAAGAATGTTCAAAAGGGATTTTTTATCATATAATTAGAAAAAAATTTCCTACCTTTGCAGTCTATAAGTCAGAAATTGAACGTAACCCAATAATTTATTTGTAAGCATTGACAATGGCTACCGATAAAACGAAGACCGAAAATCTCACTGTCGAAGAGCGTCTCAAAGCTCTCTATGAGCTCCAGACTACCCTCTCCGAGATAGACCGTATCAAAACCATCCGCGGCGAATTGCCCCTTGAAGTGAAAGACCTCGAAGACCACATCGAAGGCCTCCGCACACGTATCGAGAACTATACCCGCGAGATCGAAGAGCTCCGTCAGAAGCTCGCAGCTGAAAAGGCAAAGATCCAGGAAGCTGAAGCCAAAATCGCACGCTACAAGGAGCAGATCGACAATGTACGCAACAACCGCGAATTTGATCTTCTCAACAAGGAGTCGGAGTTCCAGTCACTCGAAATCCAGCTTGCAGAGCGTCATATCAACGAATTCAACCGCGCCATCGATACCATCACATCGAAGATCGAATCTACCAAAGAGGAGCTGACCGACCGCGAGCACATCCTCGTCGACAAGAAGGCCGAGCTTGACGAGATCGTCAGCGAGACCCGTCAGGACGAAGAGCGCCTCCGCGAGCAGGCCAAGAGCCTCGAGCCCAACATCGACGAGCGCACACTGACCGCCTTCAAGCGCATCCGCAAGAGCGCCCGAAATGGTCTCGGCGTAGTCTACATCCAGCGTAACGCTTGTGGTGGCTGCTTCAACCGCATCCCGCCGCAAAAGCAGCTGGAGATCAAGATGCACAAGAAGATCATCGTCTGCGAATACTGCGGTCGCATCCTCATCGACCCCGAACTGGCCGGCGTAGAGGAGCCCGTCAACGATAAGTAATCATATCAGACCGTATAATCAAGCCGGAGGTGCATCACACTGCATTTCCGGCTTTTTACTAATAAATACCTATGAGTAAGAATGCAGATATCTGGGCGCAGATGATGTCGGGCGAAATCTATGATGCGACTCACCCGGATCTCGTGACACGACTTGAGGCCACTCGTGAAGCTATCTTCCGCTTCAACAACCTCAACCCCTCCAACAAGGAGGAGCAGGTGGCGATCCTTGACACCCTGCTCGGCAGCCACGGCGAGAATTTTCAGATCAACCAGCCATTCCGCTGCGACTTTGGCACCAATATCCATCTCGGCGAGTTCTTCTTTGCCAACTTCAATCTGACAATCCTCGACGAGGCTGAGGTCAGATTCGGCCATCACTGTTTCATCGGACCGAATGTCAGCATCTACACCGCTTGCCACCCGCTCGAAGCGGAGCCACGCTCCAAAGGGTTCGAATGGGCTGAGCCTGTGACGATCGGCGACCATGTGTGGATCGGCGGCAGCGTGACTATCGTGCCGGGGGTGACCATCGGCAGCAATGTCGTAATAGGTGCTGGATCGACTGTGACCAGGAATGTGCCGGACAATGTAGTCGTAGCAGGCAATCCTGCGAGAATCATCAAGCACCTCAAATAAACATTAATCATTTGAGAAACGTTATAATGATGTAGGCTCATCGGGGTCTGCATCATTCCTATTTCGTGACCTAATAACTTAAATCTTAATATAATGCTACAGACAGACTACAAATTTGGCGAGACACACGAGCTCGCTTCTCAGATCCAGACGGCCGAAGACCGCGCACAGTTCAGACAGATTTTTTCCACTGACAATGGTGGTGTAGTGCTCGTAGGCCTCAAGGCCGGACAGAAACTCGACACCCACACAGCGCCCGCTGAAGTGATGGTCAACCTCCTCGAAGGTGAAATCGAATTTACGATGCTCGACAAAGTCAACACGCTCCATGGAGGTGAATTCCTGCTGATGGGATCGGATGTGCCCCACAGTGTAGTAGCTAAGGCCGACTCTAAGATCATGCTTGTCAAAGTAAAAGCATAATTTAGATATTTTTTTGTAAATTTGTCCGGTGAGATCAACAGGTCACATCGGATAAATTGTATATATGAAGTCAGTTTTATTAGGATTTTTACTTCTTTCACTCCCAGTTATGGCACAGACAGAAAACAATCAGCATGGCCCTCGTGGCAAGAAGATAACCCAGACAGCGGGTCGGGATGCGCTCGGCGACTTCGCTCCGGAATTTGCATACGTCAATGACGACATCCTCTTTGGCGAAGTGTGGAGTCGCAACGACCTCCTCTCGCTCCGCGACCGCAGCCTTGTCACTATCACCGCTCTGATAGCGCAAGGTATCACAGACTCTTCGCTGACCTATCATCTGCAGGAAGCCAAGAAGAACGGCATCACCCGCACGGAGGCAGCTGAGATACTGACACACGTGGCTTTCTATGCGGGATGGCCCAAGGCCTGGGCGGCTTTCCGCCTGGCAAAAGAGGTGTGGAATGATGATATCAATGGTGATGATGCCAAGGCGGCATTTCAGCGCCAGATGATATTTCCCATCGGCGAGCCTAACACCGCCTACGCTAAATATTTCATCGGTAACAGCTACTTGGCTCAGATCTCAAGCGAGCAGATTCCATTTGCCAATGTCACCTTCGAACCCGGCTGCCGCAACAACTGGCACATCCACAAGGCCGAGACTGGCGGAGGCCAGATGCTGGTAGGCGTGGCAGGCCGCGGATGGTATCAGGAGGAAGGGAAGCCGGCAGTCGAGATTCTCCCCGGCACGGTAATCAATATCCCTGCCAACGTCAAGCACTGGCATGGAGCAGCTAAAGACTCATGGTTCGCACACCTGGCATTCAGCGTACCCGGCGAAGAAACTGAAAACGTCTGGCTCGAACCTGTCAGCGACGCTGACTACGAGGCTCTCTAATCCAGCGCTCAACCAGATATAAATAGCGATGACCTTCCGGAAGCCGGAAGGTCATCGCTATTTTACCAGATATTTCATTTATCGAATAATTCTACTAATGAAGTCTGAGATTTTATTCTGATACAGATCTCGGTCATGGAGTTCGGAAATATATTGTTGCGGTATTGCCGATAAACCAAACCTGACATCGAGAGGACAGATTTCTGAATGAAACAAGTCCGGGGATATATATTTGTAGAATAGTTATCAGAAGTCGAAGCGCTCGAGGGTGAGGGTGCCGCATTTTTCAAGCTCGGGGACGAGGCGCTTGAAGTGGGTTGATTCGCTGTGGGCTTTGAGGCTCTCTTCGTCCTGCCAAGTCTCGACGATTTCGATATGATTGTCGGAGGTCAGGCTGAAGAATGCTTCATAGGTGATGCAGCCTTTGTCGTGCAATGAGAGTTCGACAAGTTCAATGGCCGTGTCGATGGCTTTCTGTTTGAGGGAACTGTCGGCTATCTCAAGGAAACAATTTAGTCTTATCATAGTGTTTGATTCTTAAAAAGGCATAGCCCGACTCACGGCTATGTGCATGATGAATCGGGCTATGTGGTCAGGTTATATGTTTGATTATTTTACTTCTTCCAATATCATAGGCTATGATAATCAGAGCGATACATCAGCATGTTCCAAATATGATTACTAAATTACCATAATTTGTATCAATCTTAATCTATCTTTACTATTAAAGTGCGCATACGAATCAAAGTTGTGCGACCTATAAATGCTTGGGGTTAAAAGATGTTCATCGACTAATATATTTAGCAATCTATTTCTATGTAATACCATAATAAGGATATTCTATTTAGATGTCATTTTGAAAGAGCAAATTTATATTATCGAACAGAACCAACTATGATAAGATAGTCAAAACTTAGATGGGAAGCATAATTTGTAATGATATCATTGATAACTAATCTTTTTATACGGCTTAGTCAATATTCCATTTTGGCATATTCTAATTTGGAATATAACTTTGTTCGAAAAACAAGATGCAGAAAAGTATTCATCAAACAAGATACCACATAATGATTGCCTTATTGCGTCAAAAACGTGAATTAGCAGGAATTACACAGATTCAATTGTCAAATAAACTGGGTGTAAGTCAAACTGTAGTAAGCAAAATTGAAACCTGTGAACGCCGCATAGACGTTATTGAGCTTATTGACATATGCAATGTTATTAATGTATCATTTGTGGAATTCCTTAATGAACTTAACAAAAAAATCTAATATGGAATCTCCTTACCAAAATTTATCAGAGAAAGAATGGCTTGATAAAACAAAAGATCTTATAGATAAGCATCCTCTTAAGAATGAAATAAAAGATATAGTGCTGAAATCATGGGATGATATTTTCAACTCCAAAATTGGTCCTTTTACAATAGGAGAAGATATTTTTCCTTCACCTCAAATACTTAGCTTTTTTCTTCATGAGTTAGTAGCACATAACCTTTCATTAAGATATCCAGACAGATATAAAGTTGGAGAGTTAAAAAATGAAAAGGATGTGCATGATAAAAAAGATCCATCAATGGGAATTGAGATAAAAGCATCTTCGAATCCCAAACACATTTTTGCAAACAGAAGCTATGCACAGCCGTCTTCTAATTCGGAAACAAAGGAGAAAAATGGTTATTATATAACTATAAATTTTGAGAAAATTAGCAAGATGAATCCACACCCAAAAATCACTCTCATCAGGTTTGGATATTTAGAGCATGAAGATTGGATAGCCCAAAAATCCGCTACTGGTCAACAAGCTCGCTTAAGACCAGAAGCATACAGCAGTAAATTGATTGAAATTTATAAATCATAATCCAATGATTGCTGCTACAGGAGAGCATTACTAGATGAGGTAATATTCTGTTTTAGAATATTACAATATGGAATATTTTTACTAACTTTGCATGTTAATTTATATTATTGGTATGTTTGAAGAAATTAAAAAGATTTTGGGTGAGCCATATTTTGAATGTGATTATGGCTTGTTCTATAATATAGATTGTGAGGAGGCTTTGTCTCTATTAATTGATCCATGTTTACATTCAACCATCACTAGCCCACCTTACAATATTGGGAAGGAGTATGAGGACGTAATGCCTTTGGAAGATTACCTTAATTGGTTGTCGCGTATCGCTACAGAAATAGAAAAGATAACGCTGCCAACGGGTAATTTTATCTTTAATGTTGGATATCTCTCTGTGAAAGATAAAGGAAGAGCAGTTCCTATTCCCTATCTTTTATGGGATAAGATTCCATTTTATCTCAATCAGGAAATTATATGGCATTATGAAGCAGGTGTTGCTGCAAAAAAATATCTATCTCCTCGCAATGAAAAAATACTATGGTATGTAAAGAATAGAGATTCTTACACTTTTAATTTGGATTCTATTAGAGACCCGAAAGTAAAGTACCCGAATCAAAAAAAGAATGGTAAGTTACGTTGTAATACCATAGGTAAGAATCCATCTGATATTTGGGAAATTGCAAAAGTTACATCCGGGGCTAATCGTTCTTCTGCAGAACGCACCTCTCATCCAGCTCAGTTTCCTGAAGACTTAATTAGGCGATTAATGTTAGGATTCACTAATAAAAATGATTTGGTTTTAGATCCATTTATGGGATCAGGGACTGTTCCGTCTGTAGCTATTGAATTAAAAAGAAAGTTTATAGGATTTGAAATTGATTCGACTTATTGTGAAATTGCTAAGAAAAGAATTCAATATAAGCTACAAGAATGCGCTTCACTATTTGATACAGTGGAGAATTAAAATAAACATATACGGTCACTTTCTCGATACAGTCTTCTCTAAGAAAATAAATACTTCAATGACTCCGGTCAACGGGACACCTCATCGCCATTTATGGGACGTTCCAAATATGGTGCAAATATAGAGAAAATAAATCGAATTTCATCTATCTCAACAGAAAATTACAAAAATAGAGTGTAACCTTTTGAGCTACACTCTATTATATAGATTTAGATATTTCTAAATTGATGGCTTATTTTACTTCTTCAAAGTCTACGTCGGTTACATGGTCGTCGCCGCCTGCGTTGTTGTCAGCTGCCGGACCCTGCTGAGCGCCTGCGTTGGCCTGAGCCTGCTGAGCGTTGAGGATATCCTGCTGAGCAGCGCCAAAGGTAGTCTCGATCTCCTTGATGGCTGCATCAATGGCGTCGATATCCTGAGCCTTGTGAGCGTCTTTCAGCTTAGCAACAGCTGCTTCGATAGCTGACTTCTTGTCGGCGGGAATCTTGTCGCCGAGGTCGGCGAGCTGCTTTTCGGTCTGGAAGATGATGGCGTCGGCCTGGTTGAGTTTGTCGACACGTTCCTTTTCCTTGGCGTCGGCAGCTGCGTTAGCAGATGCTTCGTCCTTCATGCGTTTGATTTCCTCTTCGGTCAGGCCGCTTGAAGCCTCGATACGGATTGACTGTTCCTTACCGGTAGCTTTATCCTTGGCAGATACATTTAGGATACCGTTGGCATCGATCTCGAAGGTAACTTCAATCTGAGGTATGCCGCGGGGTGCGGGTGCGATACCATCGAGGTGGAATTTACCAAGTGTCTTGTCGTCTTTGGCCATAGGACGCTCGCCCTGGAGGACGTGGATCTCTACTGAAGGCTGATTGTCGGCAGCTGTCGAGAAGGTCTCACTCTTACGGATAGGAATTGTAGAGTTGGCTTCGATAAGTTTGGTCATCACGCCGCCGAGGGTCTCGATACCTACTGACAGAGGCACAACGTCGAGGAGGACGACATCCTTAAAGTTGTCGTTGCCTGAGAGTGATGCACCCTGAATGGCTGCACCTACGGCTACTACTTCATCGGGGTTAACGCCCTTAGAGGGAGCCTTGCCGAAGAACTTCTCTACGATAGCCTGAACGGCGGGGATACGAGTTGAGCCACCTACGAGGATCACTTCGTCGATGTCCTTAGCTGTAAGACCGGCATCCTTAAGAGCCTGTTCGCAAGGAACGACAGTAGCCTGGATGAGCTTGTCGGCGAGTTGCTCGAACTTAGCACGAGTGAGGGTCTTCACAAGGTGCTGAGGTATGCCGTCGACAGGCATGATATAAGGCAGGTTGANCTCGGTAGAAGTGGTGCTTGAAAGCTCGATCTTAGCTTTCTCGGCAGCTTCCTTAAGACGCTGGAGTGCCATCGGGTCCTTGCGGAGGTCGATGTTGTGCTCAGCGAGGAATTCATCGGCAAGCCAATTGATGATCACCTGGTCGAAGTCATCACCACCGAGGTGGGTATCACCGTTGGTAGAAAGCACTTCGAATACGCCGCCACCGAGTTCGAGGATTGAGATATCGAATGTACCGCCACCGAGGTCGAATACGGCGATCTTCATATCTTTATCCTTACGGTCGATACCGTAGGCAAGAGCTGCTGCGGTAGGCTCGTTGACGATACGTTTTACAGTAAGGCCTGCGATCTCGCCGGCTTCCTTGGTAGCCTGACGCTGAGAGTCATTGAAGTAGGCAGGCACTGTGATGACAGCCTCGGTCACGGGCTGACCAAGGTAGTCTTCAGCGGTCTTCTTCATCTTCTGAAGGATCATTGCCGAGATCTCCTGGGGAGTGTATTCGCGACCGTCGATGTCTACACGGGGGGTGTCGTTGGCGCTCTTAACTACCTTATAAGGTACGCGTTCGATTTCTTTGAGGACCTGGTCGTATTTCTCACCCATGAAGCGCTTGATTGAGTAGATGGTACGCTTAGGGTTGGTGATAGCCTGACGTTTGGCAGGGTCACCTACCTTACGCTCGCCACCATCAACGAATGCTACGACTGAGGGGGTAGTGTTACGTCCTTCGCTGTTGGGGATCACGACGGGGTCGTTACCTTCTACGACGGAAACACAAGAGTTTGTTGTTCCAAGGTCTATACCAATAATTTTTCCCATAATATATAGTTTTTAGTTTTATATGTTTGACTTGTTAGCTTGAATTTCAATTCACATATAAAACAAACAATATGCCAAAATAGTTGAGAATTTCGGCACGGGATTATAAGAACAGATGTCAATTAGCTGAAAATCTGCTCAATGACTCTTTGACACATTCATTATCGGCCGACGGTGGAGTATGACAGACGGTGTGACAGAATGTCAGCGACGGGTGCGCACAGAGGGCCAGAATGCGTCAGGGATATGCTCCAGAGTATAATCATTGGGCTCTCCTACGATGGTGATGATGTCATACTGGACCTCGTGGGGCAGATTACGGGAGAGGATGTATGCGTTGGCCGAGGCTATCATGCGAGTCTTCTTCCTGGTGTCGACAGCTTCGAGGGGATCATAGTCGGCTGATGTGCGGGTCTTGACCTCGACGAAGATGATGCGCGGGCCTTTGGTCGCAATGATGTCGATCTCGAAGTGCTCCATGCGCCAGTTGCGCTCGACAATGGCGTAGCCTTCACGGATGAGATGCTCGGTGGCGATATTCTCGCCCCACTGTCCGAGCCGGTTGTGTCGAGCCATTGTGTGAGCGTGTCAGGCGTCAGTAGTAGGATTTAATATTCATCCCATGACTTGATCTCGATATCGTCGATAGTCAGGGTCGTGAATGCGTTTATGAATGCAGATGCCAGGCGTGCGTTGGTGATCAGGGGCACATTGAGGTCGATGGCCGCACGGCGTATCTTGTAGCCGTTGGAGAGCTCGGTCGAGGTAAGGTTCTTGGGAACGTTGACCACGAGGTCGATCTTATGCTCATGCAGCAGGTCGAGAGCCTGGGGGTGCATGTCGGGCTGGCTTGGCCAGTAGACCTGAATCGAGGGGATGCCATTCTCGGAAAGGAAGCGGTGTGTTCCGCCGGTGGCATAGATTGTGTAGCCACGCTGATGGAGGCGATGTGCAGAGTCGAGCATATCGGTCTTCTGCTTGGCTGTGCCGGTCGAGAGGAGCACTGAGCGCTTGGGGATGCGATAGCCTACTGAGAGCATCGACTTGAGGATGGCCTCGGAGGTATCGACGCCGATACATCCTACTTCGCCGGTCGATGACATGTCGACGCCGAGCACGGGGTCGGCACCCTGCAGACGCGAGAAGCTGAACTGCGATGCCTTGATGCCTACATAGTCGAGGTCGAAGGCGCTCTTGGCGGGGCGCTCTACAGGGAGGCCGAGCATGATGCGTGTAGCGAGGTCGATGAAGTTGATCTTCAGCACCTTGGAAACGAACGGAAAGCTACGCGATGCTCGCAGGTTGCACTCGATGACTTTAATATCATTGTCCTTGGCAAGGAACTGGATGTTGAACGGGCCTGAGATATGTAGGGCCTGGGCAATCTGCGATGACACCTTCTTGATGCGGCGCATTGTCTCGACATAGAGCTTCTGCGGGGGGAACTGGATGGTGGCGTCGCCGGAATGTACGCCGGCAAACTCGATATGCTCGGAGATAGCGTAGGCTTTGATGACCCCATCCTGAGCTACGGCGTCCATCTCGATTTCCTTGGCAAACTGGATGAATTCGGTGACGACGACCGGATGCTGCTTGGAGACGTTGGCTGCGAGCTTGAGGAATCGCTCGAGCTCCTCATTGTTGGAGCACACATTCATAGCGGCACCTGACAGGACGTAGCTCGGGCGGACGAGTACGGGGAAGCCGACTTCGTCGATAAAGCGGTAGATGTCGGCCATGTCGGTCAGCTCACGCCAGCGTGGCTGGTCTATGCCGAGGGTGTCGAGCATGGCAGAGAATTTGTGGCGGTCTTCGGCGTTGTCGATCCACTCAGCCTGTGTACCGAGGATGTTGACGCCCTGGTCATCAAGACGCATGGCGAGGTTGTTGGGGATCTGACCGCCTACGGAGAGGATAGCGCCGTGGGGCTGCTCGAGATCGAGGATATCCATCACGCGCTCGAATGTGAGCTCGTCGAAGTAGAGACGGTCGCACATATCATAGTCGGTCGACACTGTCTCAGGGTTATAGTTGATCATCACTGACCGCCAGCCCTGCTTCTTGACCGTCATGAGGGCATTGACCGAGCACCAGTCGAATTCTACGGAGCTACCGATACGGTAGGCACCCGAGCCGAGGACTACGATCGAGCGGTGGTCGTGGAGATAGTTGACATCGTTGGTTGAGCCGTTGTAGGTCAGATAGAGATAGTTGGTCATGGCCGGATACTCGGCTGCAAGGGTATCGATCTGCTTGACTACGGGAAGGATGCCGCGCTGCTTGCGTATCTCGCGGACCTTGAGATTGGTCTTCTCAGGATCGCCCATCTGATCCTTAAGGACTGCGCGGGCTATCTGGAAGTCGCTGAAGCCCTGCTGCTTGGCCTGACGGAGCAGGTCGTCGGAGAGCGACTCGAGGGTGTCGGCTTGAGCAAGCTCATCCTGAGTCTCTACGATGCGGCGAAGACGGTGGAGGAACCACTTGTCGATCTTCGTAAGATCGTGGATGCGATCGACGGT
>JAAVFS010000005.1 GCA_014800605.1 Bacteroidales bacterium
CGAGCGACCTTTCTTGTGACTCATACAGGATTCAAACCTGTAACCTTCTGATCCGTAGTCAGATGCTCTATTCAGTTGAGCTAATGAGCCGGGTTGATAATGATTAGCTGTAATTAATCTGATGTTCGCCTCTCGGCGGTCAAGTGAGTGACTCATACAGGATTCAAACCTGTAACCTTCTGATCCGTAGTCAGATGCTCTATTCAGTTGAGCTAATGAGCCGTCTGCTAATCTCTCTTAGCGAGTGCAAAGTTAGGGCATCGTATTGAATTTACCAAATTTTTTTTCATTTTTTTATTCCGGTTTGGTTGGGATATATTATTTCAGTAACTTCGCATCAGTTTTAGCATGTTATGATGATAAGCCGATTCAAGACATTTTCACTCAATGTCCGTGGCAGGTTGCTTCGATATGAGCGTCCGGCTGTCATGGGTATTATCAATGCTACTCCCGATTCATTTTTTGCGGCGTCGCGCACCCCGGACCGCGACTCCATATCGCGGCGCGCTGCCGAGATGATAGCTGCCGGCGTCGATATGATCGACGTGGGAGCCTACTCGACGCGTCCCGGCGCAGACCCGGTAGGGGTAGAGGAGGAGATCGACCGGCTCCGAATGGCTATTGTGGCCGTCAGGGAGGTCGATCAGCGGATTCCGGTGTCGGTAGACACTTTCCGCGCAGATGTGGCCGGATTGGCTGTCACGGAGATGGGCGCTGACATAATCAATGATATCTCAGGCGGAGAGTTTGATGACAAAATGTTTGATGTCGCAGCCGCTACCGGAGCCCCCTATATACTCACGCACAATCCAGGCACTGAAAGCAATCTTCATCCGGCCTCGGGCTACGGTGACGTAGTGGCAGATGTGACACGTTGGCTCGGTAGCCGCCTGAGGACGCTGGCGCTCCTTGGCGTCAATGACGTAATCGTTGACCCCGGCTTCGGGTTCGGCAAGTCGATCGAAGATAATTATCGCCTTATGGCAGAGTTAGCTCTCTTTGAGATGCTCGGGCGGCCGATCCTCGTCGGTGTTTCCCGCAAGTCGATGATTTACAGGCCGCTCGGCATAGAGCCTGCCGACGCTCATGACGGCACTACTGCGCTCAACACGGTCGCGCTCCTCTCCGGCGCCTCGATACTCCGGGTGCATGATGTGAAGTCGGCGGTGCAGACCGTGAAACTGATTCAACTCTTAGATTCTAATAAATAAACTATACCTTATAATATATAATGGATGACTTTGGAATAAAAGACGTGTTTGATATCCTCATAGTCGCTATCCTCCTCTACTATCTGTATAAGATAATGAGGGAGTCCGGCACGCTAAATATCTTCTATGGCGTGATGGCCTTCATCGGGGTGTGGGTAGTGGCGAGCGAGATTCTCGACATGAAGCTGCTTGGCACGATCCTCGATACATTTATGAGTATCGGCCTGCTGATTCTTGTGATAATCTTCCAGGACCAGATAAAGCGGTTTCTCATCGACCTGGGATCGCATCGTCGATGGAGCTTCCTCTCCAAACTATTCCATACAAAGAAAGTCAAGTCGGTCGAGGACCATTCGCGCGACTCTATCATGCCGATCGTCTACGCTTGCCGTAACATGGCCAAGTCTAAGACCGGCGCGCTGATTGTCATCGAGCAGAAGGTACCGCTTGGCAGCTACGAGAACACAGGCGACCGTCTGGATGCTGACATCAACTCACGCCTGATCGAGACCATATTTTTCAAAAATTCGCCGCTCCACGATGGCGCTCTGATTGTAGCATCGGGACGCCTCAATTCAGCAGGATGTATATTGCCGGTGAGCCACGATACCAACATACCGCGCTCGCTTGGTCTGCGCCACCGCTCGGCTCTCGGCATGTCGCAGGCTACGGATGCTTTCTGCATCATCGTATCGGAGGAGACAGGTAAAATTTCGATTGCACATAAGGGGCATATTGAGGTTGGGCTGACCTCGGCCGAGCTCGAGCAGCGTCTGAGTGACCTCCCCGTGGTATGAACAATACATAATTAATTTCAGTAGACATGCAGCGTGGCATGCCAATACACTGATTTATTTACACGAGGTACTTAATGTAATATGATATTTTGTAAGATGTAAAATAATATATAAATTTGCAGTGCAGACCATATTGCTAACCACGCCAGTTTGTTACAGCCTTTATTTAGGCTTCAAATTGGTCTGGGGCTTGAGGAGTGGGATGCGTAAATACATATAAAGCGTTTATCCGCGCTGATTCTTGACTGCTTGAAATGTCTCGCAAACTTTTTAAACCAAAGTCAAGGAGGAGCAACGGTAGATGCCCGTGGTTGTGTAATATCAGCATTCGGTATGTTATCTCGTGAGAGATATTATCGAGCGCTTAGATTGCATATACTGGCGTGGGCTTCTGCGTTGCCGTCCGACTTTGGTTAGGCAATGCGAGAAGCCTCAAGCAGTAGGATGGCAACAGATATAGAATCCTACGCTTTTTTTCATTTATAAATCAATCACGCCAACGAAGGGATGACTGCGGCAACTTATGAAAAGCTATGTCAGAAGAATTTATGACCCCGGAGCATAACCAAAGGGGTTCTCAACAAGTAGTTATTGTGAAAGTAGAGAAAGAGAAATCCAATTCTTTAGGAACTGTAGGTTTTGTATTGGCTTTGCTTGCAATCGCAGGATTTATTCTTTCGTTCATGGGTATAATTATTATAATTGCGTTTATTGGATCTGTTGTGGCTGTAGGAACTGCACTCTTAAATTAACGCGAATTCAGATACGAAACACCAATATAACTCTATCTTATATATTATAATAAAATGTGTGGAGGGATTCCCGGTGTATACCCCGAGAGGATATAGATGTAATTGTGTAACATAATTGTAATGGATGTTACACAATAATTTCAAAACGATAATCCTGTAACAAGCATGAAATATCGATGTTACAGGAATTTTTATGTTAAAAAGTGTCAATGCAATAGGTGTGTAACACCTTTGTAATGCATTTAAATAATTAGTAATTAGTGATATAATTTGAAAATCTTGAAAAAAATACAATATTGATTTTTTTTGCTAAAAAGTTTTGCATGTAAAAAATATGTTGTACATTTGCAATGTAATTGTAACACATACAACACTTACACGTAACAACTGATAACGATCACCTAAAAAATTAAAGATTATGAGTTCAAAAAATTTCCAGACCAAGCTTCTCGATCTCCAGAGTAACCTTCTCAACTTCGCGTACCTCCTGACCTCAAACCGCGACGATGCCTACGACCTCCTTCAGGACACAACCCTCAAGGCACTCGACAACGAAGACAAATACGTTGACAACGTAAACTTCAAAGGCTGGGTGTTCACCATCATGCGCAACATCTTCATCAACAACTACCGCAAAGTAGTGCGTTCAGCTACAGTCATCGACCAGACCGAAGACCTCTACCACCTCAACCTCCCCCAGGATTCAGGGTTCGAGACTCCCGAAGGCTCAATGGCAGCTCAGGAAATCACCTCAGCTATCAACTCCTTCTCTGACGAATACCGCATCCCCTTCTCAATGCATGTAGCCGGCTACAAGTACAATGAGATCGCCGAGAAGATGAACCTCCCCCTCGGCACCGTTAAGAGCCGCATATTCTTCGCCCGTCAGAAACTCCAGGGCATGCTCGCTGACTACAACAACTAAGCCGCTGCCTGCCTCATAACCTAACATGATAATTTGAACTCATAATTCAAGATATATCACTATACTAAGGAAAACACGCCTGACATATAACACGACTAATACATATATTTTAACCTGATATAGAAAAGCATACGAAGCCGCCTTACATCACAGTAAGGCGGCTTCAATCTTTTATAGTTGATCAGGCATAAAGGCCGCAAAGGGTGCAATATTAAAATTTTTTATATCTTTGCATCTGAATATGAAGATACGTGATTTGGATTTGGGAGAGCGCCCGGTGATGCTTGCACCGATGGAAGACGTGACAGACGAGTCGTTTCGACTGATCTGCCGCGAGCAGGGTGCTGACATGGTCTATACCGAGTTTGTATCTGCAGAGGCCCTCGTGCGTAATATCGCCTCGACCACACGTAAGCTCAATATCGCTCCGGGCGAGCATCCGGCTGTCATTCAGATCTATGGCCGCGACATCGACGCCATGGCCGAGGCTGCACGCATCGCTGAGGCGGCCGGTCCGGAAATCATTGATATCAACTTTGGTTGCCCGGTAAAGAAGGTGGCCGGAAAAGGTGCCGGGGCGGGTATGCTCCGCGACATACCCCGCATGCTGGCGATCACCAAAGCAGTAGTCAACGCGGTCAAGCTGCCTGTCACAGTCAAGACCCGACTGGGCTGGGATCACGAATCCAAAATAATTATAGACCTCGCCGAGCAGCTGCAGGACTGCGGCATTGAGGCGCTGACCGTACATGGCCGCACCCGTTCGCAGATGTACACAGGCTCGGCCGACTGGGAGATGATATCCCGTGTCAAGGAGAATCCCCGCCTACATATTCCCGTCATAGGCAATGGCGACATCACGACACCCGAGGAGCTTATCACCGCCTTCGAGCGTTACGGCGTCGATGGCGTGATGGTGGGGCGTGCATCAATCGGTCAGCCCTGGATCTTCAATGAGATGAAACAGCAGCTGCTCTATGGTCGGATCGTCAATCCGCTCACGGTGGCCGACAAATTCAATCTCCTCCGCCGTCAGATCCGGGAGAGCATAAGCCGCATCGACGAGTATCGTGGCATACTCCACATACGTCGCCACTTAGCTGCCTCTCCGCTCTTCAAGGGTATACCACATTTCCGCGAGACCCGTATCGCCATGCTACGGGCTGAGACCCTGGACAGCCTGAATGAGATCCTGACCCGCATCGAGACCGAAATCATACCCTCGCTTAATCTTCAAACGTCCTCTCTGCCATGCGACTTCATCTGACCATTCTTGTTTCGCTAATCGTCGGCGTCGGCAGCCTCGCGGCGCAGAGCCTCCAGCGCCATACAGTCAGTGTCGGTCACTTCACTGAGCTCAACGTCCGCCACTCGATCAATGTCGATTATCGGTCCAACCCGGACTCGGCCGGTCTGGCTGTATTCATAGCTCGCCCGGAGATGGCTAATGCGATATCATTCAAGAACAACGGTAAAGGGAAGCTGGCTATCGAGACTCAGCTCGACCCGTCGCAAACCGCCGGTATCCCCACGATAACGATCTATTCGCGCTACCTGACGAAAATCGAGAATTCAGGCGACTCCACCGTGCGCGCCTTCAAGGTCAATGCCGGCCCGAAATTTACCGCCACACAGATGGGCAATGGTCGCCTGTCAATCCGCGACATACAGGCCGATGAGGTATCGGCCAAACAGCTCACAGGCCGCGGACAGCTCGCACTGAGCGGGGAGTGTCGCCGCGCCTCCCTTTCGTGCGCCGGAGTCGGTGCGATCCAGGCCGACAACCTGCATGCACAGGATGTCACGATCACCATCGGAGGGCCGGTCACCGTCGGATGCTATGCGACAGGTGTACTCGCCGTCAAGGGACTTGGACCGGCCAAAATCTATTACGGCGGACACCCGACCGCGATCCGCAATCGAGCTGCCGGACCCACCCTTATTGATATCGAAGAGTAGTCAGGACGCCGGGTGATGAACCGAATCGCCTTTTTGTGCGTTAAAATCATACGATTAGCAAAAAAATCGGGAAAGAACCTTTGTCAAGGGGTAAAATTTATCTAATTTTGTCGTAAAGAAAAAGCAATCGATTCTTTTCAGGCGCAATTGCATAAATTACAGTAGTGAATTACTGAAAACATGACGCCTCGGCCGCCGCGCCGGGCATGAGAGATTTATTAGAACAACTATTTTTATTCAACCTAAAGTCAAGCAATTAGAGCTACATGGAGACTACTGACAAGAAACCCAAGAGACCACGCATAGCCGTGAGTCGCGGTGCCGACGACAGCGATGCCGTCCAGGACACATCAAGATTTGAAAGAGTAAGCTACACACATCGAGAGAATTCCAACCAAGAGGGAGGTAACGAAGGCTCCGGCAATCAGTATGGCGGCTATCAGCAGCGCAGCTACAACAACTACAATCAGGGCGGCTACAACCGCCAGCAGGGTGGGGGCTACGGCAACCGTCAGCAGGGGGGCTACAACAATCGCTACAACAATCAGGGTAGCTACCAGAACAATGGAAACCGCCAGCAGGGCGGCTACAACAACCGCTACGGAAATCAGGGTGGATATAATCAGCGACCCTACAATAACTATAACCGTCCGGCCTACAACCGCGATAACCAAAATGGTGAGCACGAAGCCGGTGAGAACAAGACAGAAAATTTCCAGCACAGCGGCTATCAGCCCCGTACCTACAATAATAACCGCCAACAGGGTGGCTATGGCAATCGCCAGCAGGGCGGCTACGGCAATCGCCAGCAGGGCGGCTACGGCAATCGTCAGCAAGGCGGCTACGGCAATCGCCAGCAGGGCGGCTACGGTAATCGCCAGCAGGGCGGATTCAATAACCGCCAGCAGGGCGGCTACGGCAACCGCCAGCAGGGCGGCTACAACAACCGCCAGCAGGGCGGATTCAATCAGCTCCGTCCCGGCAAGAGCTTCACTCCGCGCCCCAAACGCATCGAGTATGAAATGCCGATACCGGATCCCAACGAGCAGATCCGTCTCAACAAGTTCATGGCTAACGCGGGCATCTGCTCACGTCGCGAGGCCGATGAATTCATTCAGCAGGGCCTTGTGAAGGTCAATGGCAATGTCGTAACTGAGCTCGGTACCAAGATCTCTCACAACGATACTGTAGAATATGATGAAAAGGTGATCGCACTCGAAAGTAAGTGCTACATCTTGCTCAACAAGCCGAAAGACTGTGTCACAACAAGCGATGACCCCCAGGGACGTCTGACTGTCATGGACCTCGTGAAGGGCGCATGCACAGAGCGTATCTACCCTGTAGGTCGTCTTGACCGCAACACAACAGGCGTGCTGCTGCTCACCAATGACGGCGACCTCGCTTCGAAGCTGACCCATCCGCAGTATGTCAAGAAGAAGATCTACCACGTCTGGACCGACAAGGACATCTCCGAGGATGACATGCAGCGCATCGCCGACGGCATTGAGCTCGAGGATGGACCGATCCATGCCGACGCTATCAGCTATGCCACCGAGAAAGATCGCAACCAGGCCGGCATCGAAATCCACTCAGGTCGCAACCGCATCGTGCGTCGCATATTCGAGAGCCTCGGCTATCATGTGACCAAGCTCGATCGAGTCTACTTCGCTGGTTTGACCAAGAAGAACCTACCTCGCGGTCGCTGGCGCTATCTGACTCAGGAAGAGGTTAATTTCCTCAAGATGGGCTCATTCGAGTAAGGCATCAACCAGCGTAAATATATAGGAATACCAAATTCATATCACTCCATATCAATCAATGAAACGTACAAAAATAGTCGATATCTTTGACCCGGCGCTCATCGGCAGCGATGTCAGCGTCAAGGGTTGGGTGCGTACCCGCCGCGGTAACAAGCACGTGCAGTTTGTGGCGCTTAACGATGGCTCAACAATCAAGAATATCCAGATAGTATTCGATATGGCCCGCTTCACCGACGAGCAGCTCAAGCCCGTCACCACCGGGTCGGCAATCCATGTGACCGGCAAACTTGTAGAGTCAATGGGTAAAGGCCAGACCTGCGAGGTTCAGGCTGACACACTCGAGGTCTACGGCACAGCCGATCCCGAGGTATATCCCCTGCAGAAGAAGGGCCACACTCTGGAGTTCCTCCGAGAGAAGGCTCACCTGCGTCCCCGCACCAACACATTCGGCGCAGTGCTCCGCATCCGCTCGGCTCTCGCCATGGCTATCCACACCTTCTTCCAGGAGCGCGGATTCTTCTATCTCCACACTCCGCTGATCACAGCGAGCGATGCTGAGGGCGCAGGTGCAATGTTCCAGGTGACAACTCTTGATCTCAACGATCTGCCCCGCACTGAGGATGGCAAGATCGACTATTCAAGCGACTTCTTCGGCAAGCACACTTCGCTGACTGTTTCGGGTCAGCTCGAGGGCGAGCTCGGAGCTACAGCTCTCGGAGCCATCTACACCTTCGGCCCGACATTCCGCGCCGAAAACTCCAACACTCCCCGCCACCTGGCCGAGTTCTGGATGATCGAGCCTGAAGTAGCTTTCTTCGACATCAAGGACAACATGGATCTGGCAGAAGACTTCATCAAGTATTGCGTCAAGTATGCACTCGACCACTGCCGCGATGATATCGAGTTCCTCTCTCAGATGTATGACGAGAACCTGATCGCGCGTCTTGAGTCAGTACTCAAGGATGAGTTTGTCCGCCTCAGCTACTCTGACGGTATCAAGATCCTCGAGGAGTCAGGCAAGAAGTTTGAGTTCCCCGTCTACTGGGGCGCCGACCTCTCAAGTGAGCATGAGCGCTACCTTGTGGAAGAACATTTCAAGCGCCCTGTCATCCTGACCGACTACCCGAAGGAGATCAAGGCCTTCTACATGAAGCAGAACGAGGACGGCAAGACCGTTCGCGCTATGGACGTGCTCTTCCCCCAGATCGGCGAGATCATCGGCGGCTCAGAGCGTGAAGAAAGCTATGAGAAGCTGTCGCAGCGTATCGAGGATCTTGGCATCCCGATGAAGGACATGTGGTGGTATCTCGACACACGCCGTTTCGGCACCGTGCCTCACTCAGGCTTCGGTCTCGGCTTCGAGCGTCTCGTGCTCTTCGTGACCGGCATGACCAACATCCGCGATGTGATCCCCTTCCCCCGTACTCCCGGCAACGCTGAATTCTAATCTTTGGATTAAGATATATAGAAAGACCGACTCTCATCAGAGGGCCGGTCTTTTTGTGTTATTTCGGGAGGGATGGACCTACAGGCTGGAGGCGTCGTAGACGTGGCTGGTCAGATAGTCGGTCACGTCGGCAGGATGCCAGTCGGGGAGCGCCTCGCGGAGTTTGGTTGAGTCGTAGGTGAGGGTCGAGGTCTGCAGCTGCAGGCGCTTGGTGTTGTAGACCGTGATGGGTAGCCAGTCGCCGATGCGGGCTATGAGTTTCATCCTTTTGGCCGGGAGCGAGTAGATGCGTTTGCGGTTGAGGCGGGAGCTTAGCGCTTCGGCAAGATCATGGCGTGTAGGGTCGATGCCGTCGGTGATATTGTAGATGCCCTCGCTGCCAAGGAGCATGACAGCTGCCGAGGCAAGATCTGTGGCGTGGACGACGCTCATGCGCGACTCGTCGCCGATGACATGGCGATAGGTAGCGCGGTAGATGCGATTGACCATAGTACGGAGCTCACCGCCCATCCCGGTGCCCACCACGGGTGCCGGACGGAGTATTGCGAGCTTGACGGCGTGGGTGGCGCACCACTCGGTCAGTCGCTTTTCGACTGCGAGCTTTGCACGGTCAAAGTCGGTAAGTGGAGCGGGAGCTGTCGCTTCGGAGACGTTCTCGCCGGAGGTCTTGCCGTAGACGCCGACAGTCGAGATATAAATCATGGCGCACGGAGCGTGGGGCTCGAGTGATCTTATCAGATTGTCGGCCATCGGCATCAGTTTGTCAGCTGCGAGTTGCGACGAGTCGGTAGCGTCGGTGTATATCACATACTCCATCTTGGCCGGTAGCGTGATGCTCCCGGAGGTGAGGTCGACGGGGATCCCTGCGAGCGGACCGTCGCCGAGCATCCATATCTGAGTTTCCTCGCCGAAGGAGTCGCGGGCGGCCCTAAACATGTAGGGACTCACGAAGTCGTGAGTCCCTGCTATAAGGATATTTTCTACGGTAGAGTCCATTAGTTCTGTACTGCTTTCGGGGGGAATACATCAAGCTGTGCTGACACGCGATACTGGCCTTTGACCTTTTCGGTATCGATGGTGCAGGTAAACTGGATAGCCACGGGGCCGCCGTAGTTGCCTGAGACGGTAAGATCTGAAATCTTGTAAGAGGGGAAGGGGACATTGTTGATCTTCGGAATGACCTCATCGGCTTTCATCGTGAAGTGGTTCTGTGCGAAGGTTACGGGGATGGTTTCGAATGTCATAGACATACCGGGCATGTTCTCGGCAAACTTGGCATTGACGAGGCCGATGTTGGCTACTTTCTTTTCGGGATCGAAGCCGAAACCGTAGAATGAAGTCTGAGCGGTGTTGGTGTATGACTTGTTATCCTGGTCAATAACGACGGTGTTGCCCCAGTAGTAGGCGGGAGAGAAGATGGTGCGCACGCTGTATTTGCTGTCGACATCGTAGGAGAGGACGAGCAGGTTGTATGACTGACCGTTGAGATAGCGGACGTATAGCTTCATGTCAAAGCTGGTCACCATGTGGGTCTGGCCGTTGACAACGGAGGTGAAGGCGGGAACGTTGACTCTCTGCGAGCCGTCTTCTCCGATTGTAGCGATGCGGTCGGGGAGGCTTATGTTGATGTAGCCTGCGCCGGGAAGTTCGAGGTTGTTGATGTCGATGGTCAGACGGCCGGTATTGGCGTCGGTCTTGACCTTGAGGGTAGAGCTGGTCGACAGGACTGAGTTAGAGGTCGTATTGTCGGTGACAAGGTCAAAAGTGAAGGATGAATAATCCTGAGTAAAGACATTGGTCGACTCGCCGAGGCACGAGGTGAGGGTGAGGCCTATGATAGTGGCGATAAGATAGTTGATAAGTTTCATTGATTTATAGTATGATTGATTTATGTTTATAACGTATTAATCTCGAATTTATTATCTGTCGGCGATGTCGATGTCGATGCGGAGTGTGGCGCCGGCTCGGAATGGAAGGCCACGCTGCACGAATTCGTTGCCCATCGACTTGAAGTAGAATGTAGAGTAGTGGACGGAGTTGACATTTTCGGCCCAGATGCGTAGCTGGAATATGCCGCTCGTAGCCATAGCCGAGAGGTTGATGGGGGCGTAGAATGACTGGCGGGCAGTGTTGGTCTCATTCCAGTAGATTGGTCCGATGCCACGCAGGGAGGCCATGCACTCGAAGGAGTCGAGCCATCCGTCGTTGAAGTCGGTGTGATAGCGCAGGGCGGCGAAGGCGGTATTGATCGGAGCGTAGGGGAGGAACTTGTCCGAATAGTCGTTGATGCCATCGTCGTAGTGGCGGAATCGGGCGTCGGCGTGCCCCCAGGTGGCGGTAAGGTCTAAGTGACGCGATATCTGCCAGGCGGCTGTCAGCTCGGCGCCGATGCTGCGGGTCTTGCCGGCATTAGTCATGATGCGGCCTGTCGTCGAGCCATCGGGGAAGCGGGTCAGCTGCTGGTCGCGGCAGTCGATATAAAATAGTGTGGCGTCGAGGTTGAGCTTACCGTCAAAGAGAGTCAGATGGGAGCCGATTTCGTAGTTGTAGCTTTTCTCGGGTCGATAGCTGATGATTTCGTCGGCATTATACAGCTCGCTCATACCCATGGTGGCCATTAGTTTCTGCTGAAGAAAGTCGCTGAACATCTGGGTGTTGTAGCCGCCCGACTTGTGGCCTTTGGCAAATGATGCATAGACGTTGCCGAGACGGTCGGGGAGGGCATAGACGGCTGACAGGCGGGGAAGGAGCTCGACGTAGGTGTGGCTGAGTCGGCCGGTCTCGTCGAGGTCGACCTTCTCATTGCGGAATATCGAGGGGATCTCGTGAGTCATGTCCCAGATCGTGTAGCTTGTAGAGGTGAAGCTGTGGTAGTCGATCTCTGGGCGCTCTATCTCCAGTCGCAGGGCTGCGGTGAATGTCCAGTTGCGCCATCGATAGTTGCTGCTGTGGTAGAGTCCGATCCCTTTGTAGGGAAGCGAAAACTCGCTGTTGAGCACAAAGCTGTCGTCGTCCCACTTGATCGGGTAGTAGGGGTTGACCTGATTGCGGTGGTCTTCGATCAGGCGTGCGATGCCGGTGGGAAGGAATGTGACGGGGGCTGACATCCGCGAGTGGCGTATGAAGCCGTAAACGCCGGTAAGCCAGTCATAATGGTCGGAGGTGTGGCTGAGGATGATGTCCTCGGTGACGGCAGTCTCGTGGCGGCGCTGGGTGAGCGTGAAGAAGCTCTCGGGCAGGAAGTCCTGGTCGAGGGTCATATTGTCGTTGATGTATTGCAGCGATGTGATCGAGGTCAGCGACCAGGCTCCGGAGCGATAGGCGACAGTCAGACCGTCGATGAATGAGTTGCGACGATAGAAGCAGGTATCGTTGTAGGCGATTGTCGAGGTGGCAAGCGATTCGTAGGCATAGCCGCTCTGGCGGTAGGAGGTGAATCGGCCGGTGTTTTCGATCGAGAGCGAAGGGCTCGGGCGCCACGCAGCTTTATACCAAGCCGACCAGTTGCGCTCGCGCCCTACATGGCTGCCGTTGTACTGATTGTGATAGTAGCCGTCCGTGCCGTTGACTGCTGCACCTGCTGCCAATCCCAATCGGCCGCCGCAGAAGGTCTCGTAGGCTCCGACTGATGCTCGGTAGGAGCCGTGGGATGCTCCTTCGACTGAGGCTTTGACACCCTGATACTGGAGCGGGGAGAGGGTGGCGACGCTTATCATGCCGCACATCGTGTTGCGACCGTAGAGGGTGCTCTGCGGGCCGCGGATCATCTCCACCTTAATTATATTGTCGAGGTCGAAGTCGTAGTTGTCCTTGTTGAGTATTGCAACATTGTCGACGGTCAGTCCGACTGCGGGCTGATCGATACGGGCGCCTATGCCTCGTACGTAGATCGACGAAGTCACTCGTGAGCCGTAGGCCGGGATGTAGAAGTTGGGAGCTACTTCGCTTATCTGATGCATGTTGACGATGCCTTGGCGTGATACCTCGGCAGCAGTCACTACCGTAGCAGCCATTGGCTTGTTTCTCAGAGTTCCGATGCCGCTTTTGACCGATGTGACTTCGACCTGCGGGAGCGTCAGGATTGTATCGGTGCGTTCGCCCGTGTTCGACAGGGCTATGGGAGCGCCCGACAGGGCCACCAGGGAGGCGATAATGAAGCGGTTGTATATTTGATTGATTAGTAGCATTGTGGTGTATCTGCCGATCTGCGGCCAAGCTTAGACAGTAGTGGCAATGTCTAATATTCTACAAAATTAATCAATCTTGTCGAATAAATCCCCTTTCCGGCCCCTTTTTCCACCGAACAATAAAACAATAGCCCCGAGCTTGCTGCCCGAGGCTATTAATATTAAGGTGTAGTGTGGATTACTTGAGGACTTTAACGGTGGTCTCGCCTGCGCGGAGGATGTAGACGCCGGGAGCGAGCTCATTGAGAGCTTCGGGAGCGGCTACATTGGTCTTGAGCTGAACGCCCTGCAGGTTGAAGACATCGACATTGACGTCGCCGGCCATGATTTCGTCGATACCTGTCAGCACGTCGTCATCGGCCAGTACGAGGTAGTCGGCGGTAGCGCCTGCGATAGCGTCCTTCTTGATGTAGGCGTGGAGACCTTCGACATTGATCGCGTCAGTAGCTTTCGCGAAGCCGTGGCTGTCAGAGGTCAGCACATAGTCGCCTTCTTCGGGAGTGCTTGCAGAGTAGTTGCCTGAGAGGGCGCCATTGTCGATAGGCATCTCGTCGGTGGTACGTTTACCGGTGAAGGTACGAATGTCGCCGTTGATCTCTACCGGGGCCTTGGCTGACAGGATGGTCTGGTCGTCAGCGCTTGCTACTACCATCAGGTAGGGCTTGTTGGCCTCGAGAGTGTTGGCTTCGGTCTTGGTCAGCACCTGATATGTGCCGTTGTAGGAAGAGGCAGTCTTCGCTTCGCCTTCTACGCCGCTGACTGTGTAGGCCTCAAAGCCGGAGGGGATTTCGGCATCGAAGGGGAGGATGATTGTGCCATAGTCACCACCTTCCATGGTCCACTCTACGGTGTAGTCAGGTTCTTCGAGGTAGAGGTGTGTAGCCAGAGCGTCCTTGCTTGTCTCGCTGTCGATGTAGGCGTGATAGCGGGGGAGGGGGGTACGGTCGGTGACAGCCTCAAACCAATAGCCGGTCTCAGCGTCGCCGGTCAGCACGCGGTCGCCTTTGTCAAGGCTGTTCAGAGTGTTCTGGCCGTTTTCGTCATAGCCCATATCGTCGTCGCGTGACACGATGACGCCGGTCATCAGGCCCTCAAGTTTGTAGGATGCATCCTCGTTGGTCGGGATACCTGTAAACTGGTAGTAGCCCTCGGTCTGCTCGCCATCGTTGATAGCTGAAGCGCGTTTCTTGCTTGACTTGGCAGCTGCGGTACGCTCGATGAGGTAGGGGGTGTTGGCTGTCAGTTTGGTCTTCTCAACGGTGTTGCCGTCTTCGTCGGTCACTTCCATCGTCTCGGTGACTTCGGTGAGGTTGATGAGCTGATAGGTGTCGCCCTCGGTGTCGCCGAGGATTACGCTCTTGAGTGTCTCGCTGTCGGCGTCAAAGAGGCGGTAGGCTTTCAGTCCGTCGGGGAGGGGAGCATCGAAGGGGAGGATGAGTGTGCCGTAGTTGTCGGTCTCCATTTCCCAGTCGAGATACTGAGTGGGCTCGTAGAAGTAGAAGCCTGTCACGATCTGGCCGTTCTCGATCAGGTCCTTAGCGGGTAGCTCGATGTAGGCGTGGTAGGCGGGCACTGTCTCGTGGCCGACATTGTTGTCGTCGGCATTCTCGTGGAGCACGAAGCCTACGTTGTCGTCGACCTGAGTGAAGTGGTGCTGGAGCTGTTCGGCAGGAACTTCAACGAGTGTACCGGTCAGCAGGTTGCCCTCGGGTGAGATTATATCCTCGGAGGTCAGCTGAGTGTAGCCGGTGAAGGTGTAGACTCTTGATGCGGGGGTCTCCTCCTCGAGTTCGCCGGCTTTGGCGCGAACCTTGGCGGCAACGGCTGCTGCTTCGGTCTGGTCCTGGATGGCTACGTTCTTGAGCACATAGGGGACATTAGCGATAAGGCCGTTGTGGGGGCCATCCCATGTCAGGAGTCGGTAGGTGTTGATATCCTCGTCGGCCGGAGTGACGATGCTTGATTCCTGAGCCATCTTGATGGTGTAGGCTTCGAGCTGCATCTCGTCGAGAGTCTCTTTGTCGACGGGGAAGGGGAGCATGATAGTGCCGTGGGTGTCAGATTCCATCTCCCAGTCGATCTCCATGTAGCGGCTTTCGAGGGTCAGGCGGAAATGGTCGATTTTATACCAGGGACCTACAGCATCAGCTGCAAAATGTTTTTCCTCGATTGCGCTTGTTGAGGTTGCATAAGTAGGATAAACACCGATTTTCACATCTTTTGATTCAGCCTCTACCGGAACTTCGAATGTGAATGAGTAATCATGGAATATGGCTTTAGCTTCCACACCCTCAACGTTCGATTCAGGAATTGTTATAAGTTCCGAGTGTTTTGCATTCGCACCAAGGAAGAAACTGTTTCCAGCGTCCGATGCAATCTTTACCGTAAGAGTATATCGACCGGATGGGACATTAGGGATTGTCTGCCAAATAGGAGTAGCAGTATCACCTGTCCACGCGTTGTAGAGGTATGTACCGTCAGTTCCTTCTGTTGTATAAACGCCATTATTGTGACCCGGTGTAACCTGGGCATCAGCGGTCGGTATCATATACGTTTGCCAGCCGGTGAGGTCGCCGAGTTCGAATGAGTTGTTGGTGATCGCGCCCGACATATCGGCTCCGGTCTCTACCTGAGAGAAGATGAGCGTGCGCAGACGGTCGAACAGCTCGGTGATTTCCGCGATACCACTACCGCCGTTCAGCGGGTCATATTTTTCGCTGGTCTCGCCCGCGTCGGGATTGTGCCCGTCAGCAAGATGCTTGTCAATGAGGTCCTGATAGTCGGAAGAATCCCACTGAGAAGCATACTTTTCCGGTAGTTCGGAAGCAACTGAGTTAGCTTCGTCGATAGCATCGCGCAGGCGCTTGTAGAAGAAGCAGATTTTGGCGTCGCCCATGCGTGTCAGGCGGAAGTTGTCGACCTTATACCATGCACCTCCGAAATCGTCCCATGACCCGTCGTTGTTGCAACCGCCTGCAAGGATGGTTATCGACGGAGTGCCTTCAGCAACGTCAAACTGCAGGGACTTTGTTGCACCCTTGTCCTTGTCATCTGCAAGCTGGAACTGTTCTTTCTGAGAGGCTACGCCTTCCTGACCCTGCACCTCAAGGTAAACATAAGAGTTTTTGTCGTTGGCGAATACAGCGTCCAGACGATAGTGACCGGCCGGGAGATTGTTGATTTTCTGCGAGATTATAGTACCTCGACCACCCTGAGTACCTCCATCGTTCCATGTATTAAACATATAATTACCGTCGACACCGCTCATTTTGTAGGTATCGTTGCTGTTAGGCATGGCGTCGGTATCGCCCGCTGTTGACTTCAGATTCCAGCCGTAGGTGTTGCCCCACTCGAAGCTGTTGTTGGCGATGGCGTAGGTGTAGTCAACTTCTTTTGCCTTGCCGGAGGCATCGGTCGTAGGCAGAGCGTAGATAATGGCGCGGAGCGCATCGTAAACCTCCTCGAATTCCTTCTTGCCGTCGCCTTCGAGAGTGTAATTGTCAATCATAGCCTGATATTTGGCCATCTCTGTGGCGAATTCGCTGCTGTAGCCGTTGAGGGCTTTGGCGCGGTCGGTAGCCTGGTTGATGGCAAGCTGAAGCATCTCCATGCCCTTGATCGTCTCTACGCCACTAACGCGGGTCAGGTGGAAGTCGTCGGCCTTATACCAGTCGCCACCCTCCATGGCGAATGCGCCATTTTTGGCACCGGCCACACCGAGCTGGAAGGGCTTGGCATCGGTTACGGGGAAGTTGAGTGTGATCTCTGTGAGGATGTTCTTGTCGGTAGCGACTACTGATGAGGTCTTGTCGCCGGCGAAGAGGGAGATCCGGTTGCCGGGATCGCCGGTCACCTTGGCGGTGAGCTTATAGATACCGGGGGTGAGAGCTACTTCCTGATAGACGGCGTTACCCTCGGGCCAGGTGTTGAAGATATACTCTCCGTCGGGGTTAGAAGTAGCTTTGTTGGTGTCGGATGCGGGCCAAACGCCACTGTCGAATGCGTAGGCGGTCGGATAGTTCCAGCCGAAGGGGTATCCGCCGGCGATATTGTATCGGCTGTCCTTGTAGTCGGGGTAGAGCTCGAAGCTCGGGTTGATGAGAGCGTAGGTGTAGTCGGCCGGGATGTCCTTGACCTGAAGAGTTGCCTCGGCAAGGTTCTTATAGGTCTTTTTGATTTCACTCCATCCGTCGCCGGCTATGCCCTGCTCGGCCCAGAGGGTCTCCACCTGATTGTTTCGATAGTTGGAGAGTCCGGCTTCGGCAGCTTTGTTTTTGGCGTCGTCTATGGCAGCCTTCACGCGGTCATACATCTCCAGGTCGGGAATGCCGTCGAGGCCCAGACACTTGATGTTGAAGTTGTCATAGTAGGCGCCGGTAGCTGATTTTGTAGCTGTCTTTTCTACTTTGATTTCAATCTTATTTGCGTAGGTTCCGTTGTCGGCTACGGCTACGGTAAATTCGTGAGCGTACTGACCTGCAGCAAGATTTTGTGCAACGGTAGCATTACCGGGATCAGAGTCTACATTAGTCCATGGAGCTTTTGCGTCATTAATGGTGAATGAGTGGTTGCCACCTTCGGGGAGGGAGTAGGTCAGAAGTTGATATGTAACCTTATAAGTGCCGGCAGGAAGTCCGGAGATAGTCTGAGAGAGGTTCCAGTTGCGGCCTGAAGCATTGATTGTTCCTTTGTCGTTGTAAGCCTTCCAGAATGATACGTGCTCAACTCCGTTCGGACGTTCTTTGCCATGTTTTGCATTGTTACCCTTGCTGTTGGTCCATGCCTCCTGGTCGGCAAATCCGAAGTCGGGGGCTTTCAGGAGGAATGTCACATCCTTCGGGTTGCTTGAGCTTGCGAAGTAGAGCTCATGAAGCAGATCTTCCTCTGTGAGGAATTCCCACTGCTGGTTGGGGTCGGTGGGATTGGCGGCTACCGCTGCAACGACGTCGCCGTTGAAGCCTACTGCGTTGCCGTCGGCATCGGTTAGATTGTAGACATTGTCCTTGACCTGAGTCAGTGTCCACTGATTCTCGGCCTGGTCCATGAAGTAATTTCCGCCATCGTAGCGGATCCACTTGTTGTCGTGGGTAGTCTTGAGGGTCCATTTGTCGCCACCCTTGTTGGTGGGGAACACCTTGCTGGGATAGTCGCCCATCACAGCCTGTGTGGTCCATGCGCCGCCTGCGCGGAGGAACTTGCCGGAGCCAAGGTTGCGCAGGAAGTAGGTCTTGCCTGATACTACTGAGCCCTTTACAGGTGCTTCGGGGATTTCAATCTCTGAAGTAGAGCCTTCTACCTTGTCGTTGGTGATGACGAATGTACCGACTACGGGATAGTGGTCGGCGATCTGAGAGCCGTCGGCGTAGGTGAACGAATCGTCGTGGAGGTATCCTTCGCAAGTCAGCTTGCTGTCAGACTTCGCATTGTTGATGTAGAAGATCTTGTCGACGACTTCACCCTTTTGCTCGCCATACTGGCTGACCATGATCGAGGGGGAGTTGGGCTCGGGATATACACCCTCACGCATAATTTCGACCCACGGGTCCTTGATCTCAAGGTCGGGATCGGCATTGATGGCGTTGATGAAGTCTTCTTCGATCGGGTCGCGAGTGTAGCGGCAGTTGGTATCGCCAAGGATGATTATCGGGTTGGTGCCCTTGTGGGCTTTGATGAACTCGGCAAACTGTGTCAGCTGCTTGGCGCGGGCCGCATTGTCGCCCTCGGTGCTGCCGGCCTCCATGTGAGTGATGTAGACATCGACTACGAGACCCTCGTCGAGAGTCACCTGATAGAAGCGGAAACCCTTGCGTATCAGGCCGTCGGCTTCATTGTCGGTGTAGCCGTAGTGGTCGTTCCATAGGGTCCAGTTGCTACCTGCGCTGTTTGTCTTTGTCCCGTCGCCTTCGTTGCCGGGCTGAGGGGTTACGGAATATTTCTTGCGGGTCAGGAGGCATAGGCCGTCTGTGTTCATGCGGACGCTCTGGCTCAGATAGCCGATCAGCGAGCCGTCAAGGTTGTTCTGCTCGATCTTGCCACGGTGCTTGCTGGCATTGTAATAGGTGTTTACACCATTCATGATGTAGTCATGATAGTTGAAATCCTCCGAGAGAGCCACGATGTCCCAGAGGTTTTCGCCGATAAGCTCTCCCATACGGGTCGCTCCCGGCTCCTGAGATCCATCGGCATTCATCGTCGGGTTAGCTGAGCCTACACCGTAGTTGATCTCCACGGATGGCGGGAGGCCGTCGACATTGGATGTCACGGCGGTAAACTTCTTTGTAATAGCTTGTGCCCCAACAATTGACATCGCGGCGACAGCTGTCAGAAGCCACCTTGAAAAGATTGGTTTTTTCATAAAAAAGTGAGTATTGGTATTGGTATTTTGATTTGTGTAAGAAGCATGGTAGGCGCTTAGCCTGTGAGGAGAGGTGTTAGGTAGTTGATTCAGGTATTAGCGTGCTATATGTTGTTTGAGACGGCAAATATACATTATTTATATAATAAAAAACAAAAATGTTGAAAAAAAATTCTTATGCTCTGGTTTCTCTCAAATAGTGAATGTCAGTGAAGCGGTGGAAAAATTTTTGAGCTAAAATTTTGTCAGATAAGGAATAATCAGTAAATTTGCACGCCATTACGAAAGAAGCGTCTTACCAACGCCTCATTCAACTTACTGAGTAACAATAATAAAGACTAAATAAAATGAAAAAAGACATCCATCCTTCCAATTACCGCGAAGTAGTTTTCAAAGATATGTCTAATGATGAAATCTTCATCACACGCTCAACAGTAGCTACAAAAGAGACTATCGAAATCGACGGTGTAACGTATCCCCTGGTAAAGCTCGAAATCACCAGCGCATCTCACCCCTTCTTCACCGGTAAGCAGAAGCTTGTGGACACCGCAGGTCGCGTCGACAAGTTCATGAGCCGCTTCGGCAACTTGAAAAAGAAGTAATCAGACTTGTCACTTATTGCCTGACGGCAAAAAAAATATAGCCACGCGCTAACGCCCTCTGAGGAGAGTCGGTAGCGGGTGGCTTTTCTTTTGGCCAGATGTGAGAGAGTTTGGATGGAGAGCTGCGATGTGCGGTTCTTGGAGTGTCGCGCTGCTCACCCCATCGGCTCGCGGCGGAACTCGATGTCGTCGATGATCATGGTGGCAGCCAAGAGGGTCAGAGGGTCGCGGCGCTCGGCTTCGCTACGGGCTACTGACTCTACAATATCCATCTCGCGAGGCAGGATGTTGGCGCTCAGGCGGAGAGCTGCATAGCGGTCGAGCGGGCTGTCGGATGCTGCAAGCTCGGTGATGACCGGAGCCGGGTCAGAGAGATGGCGTAGCAGCTTGAGGCAGAGGATGTCGATGACCTCGGGGGTAGGGGAGAGGCGGATCCACTCCAGAGCCACTTCCGGCGTGAGGCTGTCGGTCGGATAGAGCATTGGAGCTATGAGCAGACTCTCGCGGGTGGTCAGATTGTCGCGCAGTTGCAGAGCGAGTTGGGCGTCAGGGCCGAATTCGGAAGCGACCTCGGCAAGCTGAGGCAGGTTGAGGCCAAAGATGATGCGATAGTTGGCGCCCGATTTGCGCATGGAGTCGGCGACGGCTCCGTTGCGTAGTGCAAAAAATCGACGCTTAAGTTGTTGTAATTTATTAAAAGATGTCATTTGAGGCACTAAAATATGAGGCGAATTTACTGAAAATGCATTAACTTTGCAAATACCGTCATCGGCGGCTAATACCCTTAAGACAGCATGAAAGAAAAATCAGAAGAGGTCATCAAGCGCAACAAATACATTATCATAGCCCTGTGGAGCATCTTCGGCATTGGTCTGATGTCCGTGGCAATATTCTTCACACTTATATATAAAGGTGCAATCGGCTATATGCCACCGGTCGACGAGCTGCTCAACCCGGTCGATAATTACGCCAGTGTAATCTATTCGTCAGACGGCGAGGAGCTGGGCCGCTACTTCAGGGGCACGGGCAATCGCGTCTATACCGACTTCCATGAGATATCGCCCAACGTGGTCGATGCGCTGATCTCTACCGAGGATGCTCGCTTTGAGGATCATTCCGGCATAGACCTCCGCGCATTCTTCCGCGTATTCTTCAAGACCATCCTAATGCGGCAGAAGAATGCTGGTGGCGGATCGACTATCACTCAGCAGCTTGCCAAGCAGCTATATTCCCCCAACTCTTCCAGCTTCATGGAGCGCGCCTTCAAGAAGCCTGTCGAGTGGATGATAGCCCTGAAGCTTGAGCGATTCTACTCAAAGGAGGAGATCCTGCAGATGTATCTCAATCAGTTTGACTTCCTGTATAATGCGGTCGGCATCCAGAGTGCTGCTCAGGTCTACTTCAATAAGGAGGCCAAGGATCTGAATCTTCAGGAGGCGGCGATGCTCGTAGGCATGGTCAAGAATCCGTCATACTTCAATCCGGTGCGCCAACCTGAGCGCACCCTTGCCCGCCGCAATACGGTACTCGACCAGATGGTCAAGGCCGGGCGCTTGTCGAGGGAGGTTGCCGACTCCGTCAAGCAGCTCCCGCTCGAGCTTGACTTCCATCGCGTGGACCATAAGGAGGGCATGGCGCCCTACTTCCGCGAGGAGCTCCGCCGCATGCTGACAGCCCATCGCCCGGATCGTTCCAAGTATATGGCGTGGGAGGTGCAGAAATATATCGACGACTCGATAGCATGGGAGACTAACCCGCTCTTCGGCTGGATCGACAAGAATCCCAAGCCCGACGGCTCCCGCTATGACATATATAGCGACGGACTCCGCATCTATACCACTCTCGACTCACGCATGCAGCGCTACGCCGAGGAGGCTGTCGACGAGCACATGCGCGACCTTCAGCAGAAGTTCTTCAAGGAGAAGAAAGGGGTGGCCGGCGCTCCTTACACCACAAACCGCACAGAGCTGACTCAGCATCAGCTCGACGGACTGATCAAGACTGCGATCCGCCAGTCTGACCGCTATCGCGAGCTCAAAAACAGCGGAGCCACCGAAGCTCAGATCAACGAGTCGTTCACGACCCCGATCGCCATGGAGGTGTTCTCCTACGACGGTCCGATCGACACGATCATGTCGCCCCGCGACTCTATACTATATAATAAGCACTTCCTGCGCACCGGCTTCATGTCGATGGACCCCAAGACCGGACATGTCAAAGCCTACGTAGGAGGTCCGGACTTCACCCGCTTCCAGTATGACATGGTTTCGACCGGCCGCCGCCAGATCGGATCGACCGTCAAGCCGTTCCTCTACACGCTCGCAATGGAGGAGGGATTCACCCCATGCGACGAAATGCTCAATGAGCAGCCTGTTATCATTGATGAGGTAGGGCGCCCATGGGCTCCCCGCAACTCGGGCTCTGCGCGCGTCGGCGAAATGGTGACCCTCAGATGGGCCCTCACTAACTCCAACAACTGGATTTCGGCCCGCGTCATGAGTCAGCTCTCGCCCACATCACTTGTCCGCACCATGCACAATTTCGGTATTACCAATCATCTCGATCCCGTGATGGCTCTCTGTCTGGGTCCCTGCGACGTGTCGGTCAAGGAGATGGTCGGAGCATACACGGCGTTCGCCAATCAGGGTATGCGCACAGACCCGCTCTTTGTCACAGCTATCGCTGACAATAATGGAAACATCATCAGCGAGTTTACGCCCAACCATACAGAGGTAATCTCCGAAAACGCCTACTGGAAGATACTCTCCATACTGCTGAATGTGGTCGACGAGGGTACGGGTAACCGACTCCGCCGCGCCCCATACAATATCACCGCGCAGATGGGAGGCAAAACCGGTACGACCAACTCCAACTCAGACGGCTGGTTTATGGCCTTTACCCCCGAACTTGTGTCAGGCACATGGGTAGGCGGCGAGGAGCGCTATATCCACTTCAACTCGATGGCCAACGGTCAGGGCGCTGCTATGGCTCTCCCGGTCTACGGCAAGTATATCCGCAAGGTCTACGACGATAAGACATTGCCCTACTCGCAGTCGGCCCGATTTGTGTTTCCCGACGTGGATCTCTGCGCCAAGAGTTCCTACGGAGTCTATACCGGCGGAGGCGGTGAGGGGGCTGCCGAGGAAAGTATCGAGGGCGTATTTGACTGATCTGTAGTTGCTTTGCCGGTGTTGATGCCGGTAAGGTGAACAATGCGGATAGGAGGTGTGTTTTATGTGTAAAGAAATTAATTCACACAAGAAACATAAAACACACTATTATGAAAAAACACTTAATCCTACCCGTAGCGGCTATTAGTGCTTTCTTTGCAGCTAACAGTGCTAAAGCTCAGGAAGTTGTAGTCGTAGATGACGTCACTGTAAGTGAAGTCGTTCCGTGCAAGACACATAATTACACCGATAAGCATGACAATTGGTTCCTCCAGATTGGTGCAGGTATCAATTCTCCCTTTATGGAAAACGACATGGCTGGATTAAGTGGCGCTAACCACGAGCTGACAGCCGCTTACAACCTCGGATTCGGCCGTTGGTTCTCACCCTACTTGGCGTGGCGACTCGATCTCCAGTATTCACAGATGAAGTGGAAAAACTATGGATTGAACAAGGCCCGCTATGCCAATGCCAACTTCGATATTATGTGGGATATGTTCAACACTTTCCACGGTGTTAATCCCGATCGCGTATTCAGCCTCGTGCCCTTCGCAGGTATCGGCGGCACATTCGCGTGGGACTTTGACGCAAAAGGTACCAACAACTATAATCATGGCGAGCTCAAGCATAACTCATGGACACTCCCTGTGTCAGCAGGTCTTCAGCTTCGCTTCCGCGTCTGCCGCTATGCCGACATCTTCCTTGAAGGTCGTGCATCATTCTATGGCGACAACTTCAACCTCTGCACCAGCGGCCGTCCTATCGACATCAATGTATCAGCCCTCGCAGGTGTAAACATCAACTTTGGTGGTCGCAACTTCAAGACCTACAATGCTTGCAACGACCTCGCTTACGTAAGCAACCTTAACCAGCAGATCAACGATCTCCGTGGTGAGCTCGCTACTACAGCTGCCGCTCTCGCAGTCGCTGAGTCACAGCTTCCCTGTCCCGAAGTGGCTAACGTAACCCAGACTACTGTCATCGAGACAGCGCCCGTGCTGGCCAGCGTACGCTTCAACATCAATTCAGATGTCATCACTTCAGAGGAGATGGTCAATGTGCTCAACGTAGCCGAATACCTTAAGGCTAACCCCGAAATCAACCTTCTCATCCAGGGTTATGCCGACAAAGATACCGGCACTGAAACCTACAACAAGGAGCTCTCACTCCGACGCGCTCAGGCAGTCTATGACGCACTCACCAAGACCTATGGTGTAGATGGCAAGCGTCTCGCTGTCGAAGGTGAAGGTAGCTCAGTTCAGCCCTACTCAACCAACAACTGGAACCGTATCGTGATCTTCACACCTGTTGCAGAATAACGTATAACAGATAATACTGAAAATTGGAACGTCCCGTTCGGCCTCGGCCGGACGGGATGTTTTTTGAAAGTGGACGCAAAAAAAATGATGATATTTCTTTGAAAGATATTTGCTCAGAGACGAAAAATGTCGTAACTTTGCGCTCGGTTTCGTAATCTCTGGCGGGACAAGCAGCCCGTGAATATTGCGAGTAATGTTAACAGAATTAATTAACTAAGAAAATGGATTTAATTAAAGTTGCCGAAGAGGCTTTCGCTACCGGCAAGCAGCATCCCGAATTTGCCCCGGGCGATACAATCACAGTAGCTTATCGCATCAAAGAGGGTAACAAAGAGCGTATCCAGCAGTATCGCGGTGTAGTAATCCGCATTTCAGGCGAAGGTAACAAAAAGCGCTTCACCGTTCGCAAGATGAGCGATAACATCGGTGTTGAGCGTATCTTCCCCATCGAGTCTCCCTTCATCGACTCTATCACAGTCAACAAGTATGGTAAAGTACGCCGTGCTAAACTTTACTACCTCCGCAACCTCACAGGTAAGAAGGCTCGCATCAAAGAGCGTCGCGTAGTAAAATAAGCGTTGATTCACCCACACTTATAAGATAGTCCTCGGGATCTCCACAGATCTCGGGGCTTCTTATTTTTAGCCATGTCGAAATGGGCGAGGGCTTGTCGCTCCGGAGGGTCAGGGGTAGGAGGGGAGCTCCGGCAGGAAGGTGGCGCGTCCGGTGGTGGCGTCGATGGCGCAGCAGTAGGTGGTCAGTCCGTTGCTGACAGTCAGATACTTGGCGCCAAGAGTCAGATTGTAGCGCAGAATCTGAGCGAATACCCGCTCGTCGAGATGAATCTCAGGAGCCTTGTATTCCACTATCATCCAGGGATTACCGGCGGAGTCGGCTACCACGGTGTCACACCGGCGCGAAGTCCCGTTGAGCTGCAGCGACACCTCGTTGCCCATCAGTCCGGCAGGGTAGCCGCGGAAGGCTATCAGATAATAGACGAAATGCTGTCGGACCCACTCCTCCGGAGTCAGCGCGACAAAGCGCTTCCGCAGCGGATCGAGCACGCGGCGATGACCGTCGACCTCGCGGATCGTAAGAGGGGCTGCCGGAAGGTTGAGTTTCTGCATTTCTTTTGTAGTTCAGTTGAGGATATAATGGAAATAATGTGTAAATTTACAAAAATTTTCCGACACACCTACATGGCAGCCGAAACAGTCACATTCGCTTCACTCAAGACTCAATTCACCTCGCGCAAGGCGGCAGGCGTCTACCTGCTCCATGGCGAGGAGGGTTACTTTATCGACGCGATCCTGCGTATGGCGGAGGCCCTCGTCGACGAAGCCGATCGCGACTTCAATCTCTATACGCTCTATGCGCCGCAGGTCGATGCGGCTACAGTCTCCGAGGCGTGCCAGCGCTACCCGATGATGGCTGACCGTCAGGTGGTCATAGTCAAGGAAGCGCAGAATGTCAGCGCGAACTGGTTTAAGCCGCTGAAGTCGTATGTCGAGAATGCCTCACCGACTACCGTCCTCGTCGTGGCCTGCCGCGGAGCCGCCTGTAAGAGCGGCGAGTTTGTCAAGGCTGTGCAGAAAGCCGGCGGCACGGTGTTCGAGAGCAAGAAGCTCAAGGACTCAGCGCTCTCCGGAGCGATAGCCGACTTTGTCAAGGTCAAAGGTCTGACGGTCGACCCCAAGGCGCTGTCGATGCTCCGCGACTATGTCGGGAGCGACCTGTCACGCATATACAACGAAGTCGACAAGCTTACTGTGACCCTCGGCCAGGGTGCGATGATCACTCCCGAGGCTGTCGAGCGCAACATCGGCTTCAGCAAGGACTTCAACAACTATGAGTTCATTGCAGCTATTTCGGCCCGCGATGCCGGAAAGGCGATGACGATTGTCGAATATTTCAAGTCGAATCCCAAAAATAATCCGACCCCAATCACGGCTACCGTACTTGCCAATTTCTTCAGCAATCTGCTATGTTGCTTCTATGCGGCTGATCGCAGCGAGCGCGGACTGATGGCGGCATGCGGATTCAAGTGGCCGAGCCAGCTGGCCGACGTCAACCGCGGACTCCGCAATTACACCGCGGCACAGACAGTCCAGATACTCTCTGAGATTAAGGACTTTGACGCGATGAGCAAGGGCAATGGCAGCCGTCAGGACCCCTACGACCTGCTGCTGTCGCTGACATATCGCATCCTGACTGCCTCCGGCCGGCTGTGAAAATTTGCCGTAGACTCGTGTTATACGAGAAATCTTTACTAAATTTGCAAAGATAAAATTCAGAATTCTGACACAAATATCGTTATGTTTTCCTCCGATAACGCTCCATCAGTGAGTCCTCGAAGCGCCACAAGTAAGTCAAAAGTATTGTTAGCTCATGTCGGCGCACTCTTCGCGACACTCGTGTGGGGGCTTTCATTTGTGTCAACCAAGGTCTTGACCGACTACGAACTCCATCCGATCGAGATCTATCTCTACCGCTTTGCCTTAGCCTACCTGATACTGCTGATGATCTGCAACAAAAAGATCTTCTCATACTCACTGCGTGATGAGTTGCTCTTTGTCGTGCTCGGTCTGACCGGCGGTTCGCTCTATTTTATTGCTGAAAATATTGCGGTGACCAGGACACTCGTCGCCAACGTTTCGTTGCTGACATCGCTGACACCGATTATCACCGTATTCCTCGTCGGATGTATCTACAAAAGCGAGCGCCCGTCAAAGTGGATAGTCGTAGGGTCGATGATAGCCATTGTCGGCGTGGCATTCGTGGTACTTGGAGGTAGCTCCGGCAGTATCGAGGTGCACCCTCTCGGCGACATGCTCGCCCTTGCGGCTGCGTTCAGCTTTTCGATCTATAGCCTTGTGCTCAAGAAGATTAATGCCAACTACTCAACATTGTTCATCACTCGCAAAACATTCTTTTACGGCATACTGACAGCCCTCCCGTTTCTTGCTCTGGAGCCTTCGCACGCGCCGCTCGGCGTGCTCTGCAATGCAAAAGTGCTGGTCAACATCCTGTTTCTCGGCCTTTTCTGTTCGCTGATGGGCTTCGCTCTGATGGCTCAGGCTGTGAAGGTGATCGGCCCGGTCAAGGCCAACAGCTATCTCTATGGCCAGCCGATCGTTACGCTTCTCGCCGGCCTCTTCATCCTGCACCAGTCGGTCGGCTGGACCGGCTGGACCGGCTGTGCACTCATCATCGGCGGTCTGTGGCTCGGAGAAGAGCTGACTCGCCGATTCTCAAAAAAATAATTTGTACTCCGCTCAACAATGTAGGGGGGAAGTTTGTCTTATAAATATAAGTACAACGTAATTCCAAAATTCAAGCTATGAAACTTAAGAAAATCACAGGTATTGCAGTCATCACAGCAACTCTGTTTACAGCTTCAGGATGTTCGTCATGGACAAATCTTGGTAAAGGCGCAGCCATCGGCGGAGGTGGCGGCGGCGCACTCGGAGCCGGCATCGGTGCTCTCATCGGAGGCGGCAAAGGTGCGGCAATCGGCGCAGCAATAGGATCGGCGGTAGGTGCCGGCGCAGGTGCACTCATCGGTCGCAAAATGGACCAGCAGCAGCGTGAGCTTGCAGCTCAGCTCGCAGACCAGGCTAAGGTGGAGCAGACTACCGACCAGAATGGTCTGCAGGCTATCAAGGTTACCTTTGACGGAGGTATCCTCTTCCCGACCAATGGCACATCGCTATCAGCCAATGCAAAATCTGACCTAAATCAGTTCGCAATGTCGCTCATCCAGCACCCCGAGACCGACGTGCAGATCTACGGATTCACCGACAATACAGGCACAATGGCTGTCAACTCACGTATCGCTACCGGACGTGCCGATGCAGTGCTGTCATACCTCGTGAATGACGGTGTGTCACCCACACGCCTCCGTGCGCAGGGTGTCCCCATGGCTGACTATGTAGCATCCAATGAGACAGCTGCCGGTCGCGCTCAGAACCGTCGTGTCGAAATCTATATCACAGCCAGCCCGCAGATGATCCAGCAGGCCGAGGCAGGCACACTTAAGTAAACGAAACACGTAGCTTTATATACAAGGCCGTTGAGCAGTCAGCTCAGCGGCCTTGCTGCTATGTGCGGGGACGATGCCGTTCGCAATAGATTTAGTAACTTTGCGTTATTATTTTATACAATCATTATTATATATATGGATCTTTTTAATTCGCTTCTGTTTATGCTCAACGAGATGTCGCCTTACATCTTGTTGGGTTTCCTTATAGCCGGACTGATGCATGCCTACGTCTCACGCAAGACTCTCGCACGCCATCTTTCGGGCAACGACTGGCGTACGGTCATCAAGTCGGCTCTCATCGGAGTGCCGTTGCCACTCTGCTCATGCGGCGTACTGCCTACGGCGATCGCCATGAAGCGCAGCGGTGCGTCAAAAGGGGCTACTGCTTCGTTTCTGATCGCGACGCCCCAGACCGGTGTCGACAGCATCTCCGCGACATGGTCGCTGCTCGGACCTGCTTTCGCCATCGTCCGTCCCTTGGCTGCGCTGACTACAGCGGTATTCGGTGGGCTCGTCGTCGGCAGGACCGACAAGGCAGTCGAGACTGTTGAGGGTGAGTATATGCTTGCTGATGAACGCCCGCAGGGATGGGCGGCACGACTCGGTGCGGCCCTACGCTATGGCTTTGTCGACCTGGTGGGCAGCATCGGTGGGTGGCTCGTAGCCGGACTTATCATTGCAGCGCTCATCACAGTCTATGTCCCTGACGATTTCTTCGAGATCTTAGGCAACAAACCGTTTCTGTCGATGATAGCCGTGCTGATTATCGCGATACCTATGTATGTGTGTGCCACGGGGTCAATACCTATCGCTATGTCGCTGATGCTTAAGGGGCTTTCGCCCGGCACAGCGCTCGTGTTGCTGATGGCCGGTCCGGCTGCCAACTTTGCATCGTTCACCCTCATCTCTCGCGAGATGGGTCGCAAGTCGGCTACCATTTATCTTGCCGCTATAGTGGTTGGCGCCATGGCATTCGGTCTTATGATCGACTATCTCGTGCCTTTAGAGTGGTTCAGGCTAAAGGCGATGGCAGGCCACGGATGTCACTCTGCGGAGTTCTCTCCGTTCGCCACCTTATGCTCGATACTGCTTGTGGCGCTCCTGATCTACTCATTTGCAAAAAGATACATTAAGTTTAACAATAAAACCCAAGTTGGAGATATGACAAAAGAATATGTAATCAAAGGTATGAATTGCGCCCACTGTCAGGCTGCAGTTACAAAGAGCATCAGCAGCGTTCCCGGCGTGGAGAGTGTAGATGTCAACCTCTCTACAAAGAAAGCTGTAGTGACCGGCGAGCACAATGCCGATGATGTAGTGAAAGCAGTCGCCGAGGCCGGATTTGAGGTCGTAGGCTGAAAAATGTTGCGCTCTGTGCGCACGGATATGACGAAAATGTGGTAACTTTGTCGGGTTATCACATTTTTTAGGTTTTCATGCGTTTCAAAAGGATTGTGCTGGCTGCGATGGCTGTGGCAGCCGTAGCGATTAGTTCTGTGGCAGAGTCGCCGGAGAGCTCCGGTATCAAAAAATATCTACCCCGAGTGCGCGGAGCGGTACGTGCCCGTTGGGAAAATGACTTTGAGGGTCATCGCAGCAGGTTTCAGTTGCGCAATGCGCGCATCATGCTTGATGGCCGGATAGCACCCACGATCGACTACTTCCTGCAGGCCGATCTTTGCGACCGCGGGACGATGAAATTCCTTGACGGATGGGCAAGGATCGAGATATTCAAAGGATTCAAGGTTCAGGCCGGCCAGTTTCGCATGCCCTTCGGCGTAGAGCCATTTCGCGCGCCGGGCAATTATATCTTTTCCAACCGTTCGTTTATCGGCAATCAGGTCTGCAACGTGCGTGCTGTCGGCGGCAAATTGATGTACACACTCCCTAAGGCTCCTCTGACATTTGAGGGTGGTATCTTCAACCCGACAAGCATTTTCGACCAGACCGGTTGGATAAGCTCCTACGCCTACGCCGGGCGTGCAGTCCTGAAGCCGGGCAACTGGCATTTCGAGGCCGGCATCATGTCGATCAGGCCTGCTGGAGTGCGCATCAATATGCTTGATGTAGCCTGCGGATGGTACTCCTCGCGCTGGGATGTGGCCGGAGAGTATATGTATGAGCACTATACCAATGACACTCATCGACCTACCCATGCCTACGCTCTTTGGGGCGATTACAAGCTGCCCGTCAAGCTCGGAGTGTTCAATCAGCTTTCGTTTCAGGGACGCTTTGACGGTATGACGGCTCATAGCGGTGGTAAAGGGCTCTCTGACGGACAGCTGCCGACCGATGATCCTGCCCGCAATCGCGTGACTGCAGGGGCTACACTGAGCTATCTGCATGGCAATTTAGGGCTGGATATCCGCGCCGACTACGAGAAGTATTTTTATCATTCATGTGTGGATGCTCCCGATGGTAGGGGTGATCGATTCGTGCTTGAGATGGTCCTTCGCTTCTGACGAGTCATCAGAAACGACTAAAAAAATGAGAAAAAATTAAAAATATTTGGTGATTTATCAGAAAATCACTTACTTTGCACTCTGTTTTGTAGCTCCTCCTGTAAAGCGTCTAAAATAGATGCAGTTAGACGTGATATGAGACTGAGATGGAAGTACATGACAAACTGAAAATATAATAGAAAACAAGATAAAGTAAGAACAGCCATGTCAAAGATTTGTCAAATTACAGGCAAGAAGGCGATGACAGGTAACAATGTATCGCACTCAAAGCGTCGCACCAAACGTCGCTTCAATGTCAACCTCTTCAACAAGAAGTTCTATTGGGCTGAACAGGACACCTGGATTTCCCTCACCATCTCAGCAGCCGGACTGCGCACAATCAACAAAATGGGCCTCGATGCAGCTATCAAGCTCGCAGCCGACAAGGGTTATTTAACAGAAATCAAATATTTAGTATTCTAAGAAGATGGCAAAGAAAGCTAAAGGAAACCGTGTACAGGTAATTCTCGAGTGCACTGAACATAAGGCAAGCGGTATGCCCGGTACTTCACGTTATATCACAACCAAAAACCGCAAGAATACCACTGAGCGTCTGGAGTTGAAGAAATATAACCCCATCCTCAAAAAAGTAACACTTCACAAGGAAATTAAATAAAATACTCTAAGATATGGCAAAGAAAACCGTTGCATCACTGCAGAAAGGTGAAGGACGTACCTACAGCAAGGTCATCCGTATGGTAAAGTCTCCCAAGACAGGTGCCTATGTCTTCAAGGAAGAAATGGTGCCCAACGAGGCTGTTAAGGATCTCCTTAAGTAAGTTATTTCCCCCTCGGCTCTTTAATCAATTTTTTGATAGTCGACTTTCTATTTAGATAAAAGAGACTGTGTCAATCGCTATTTTGACACAGTCTCTTAAGGTTTAATACAGTCGATCCTCACGGCAACCGGCAGTCTGTCGTCCTCCGGTGCCCCCACAAGAATAGTCTACCATAAATTAGCATTGATATGTCAGAAACACGCGACATCACTATTGAAGAATATGACTATCCGCTCCCCGATGAGCGCATTGCACGCCATCCGCTCGCCGAGCGCGATATGTGCAAACTGCTCGTCAGAACCCCCGACGGGGAGATTCTCGACAAGATATTTGTCGACCTCCCCGAGCTGCTGCCAGCTAACTCAATGCTCGTCTACAACAATACACGTGTGATCAATGCGCGACTCAAGTTTCGCAAGAATGGCGATGGTGCCATGATCGAGATATTCTGCCTTGAGCCGCATCAGCCGGTAGACTATGCGCAGTCGTTTGCCACAACGGAGAGCTGTGAGTGGCTTTGCTTCGTGGGCAATGCTAAAAAGTGGAAGCAGGGAATGCTTGAGATGACGCTGATGGTCGGTGGAAAGACGGTAACACTCAAGGCCGCCAAGGGAGAGCCCGTCGGAAATGCTCGCATTATTGAGTTTGAGTGGGATGGGGGAGTGTCATTCTCCGAGATCATATCTGCGGCCGGAGAGATTCCTATCCCTCCGTATCTCAACCGTGCCACCGAGCAAAGCGATGCCGATGACTATCAGACCGTGTTCAGCAGTATAAATGGTTCAGTGGCTGCTCCTACAGCCGGACTCCACTTCACAGACCGGGTGCTCAACGCTATCGACAAGCGTGGCATTGAGCGAGACCAGATAACCCTCCATGTCGGCGCCGGGACATTTCAGCCGGTCAAGGCCGACGCAATCGGCGATCATGAGATGCATAGCGAGTTTATCTCCGTGTCGCGGTCGCTTATCGAGAAGCTTGCTGCCGATCCCACACCCTATGTGATCGCAGTGGGCACCACAACCGTCCGCACCCTCGAAAGCCTCTATCATGTAGGTTGCCTCATAAGTCAGAACCGATGGACCGGTGAAGTGCCTCAGTGGTATCCCTACGAGATAATCCACCCGGCACTCAGTGTCGGCAAGTCGATGGAGCAGATCCTGAAGTGGCTCGACGAGAAGGGGGTCGATAAACTTGTAGCCTCTACGCGCATCATCATTGCTCCGGGATATAGATATAGAATAGTAAAGGGGATGGTGACAAATTTCCATCAGCCTCGTTCCACCCTCCTGCTGCTCGTGTCGGCATTCATGGGCGACGACTGGCGACGCGTCTATCGCCATGCGCTCGCCGGAGACTACCGCTTCCTGAGCTACGGCGATGCCTGCATCTTTCTTTAGGCATCTTTAGCTCCGTGAACATAAAAATAGCAAAGCATAGGTCACTATGCTTTTTTTATTGAGGATTTTTTAGCAGAAGATGACTTTACGGGGTTTTGTCGTAGGTTTTCTAATTTTTTCTTTTTATTTTTGTGGGAGAAATGCCTGCCTTAGGTTTGGGGCATGCCTTGTAGAGAAAATTTTCTAAGTGTAGATTATAAACCAATTATTACCATGAAACAATCAATCCTTCATTATGCGTATGCATTTGCCATGCCCGCGATGCTTCTTGCTTCGTGTGGTAAGTCGGTTGAACCTAATCAATTAACTCAAGCTGAGATAGCAGATGGCTGGCAGTTGCTGTTCAATGGCAACGATCTGACCGGTTGGCGCGACTTCAATGGCGACTCGCTGACACAGCCCTGGCATGTAGTCGACGGTTGCATCCAGGCTAACGGCGATGGCAGCGATCTCTCCGGCTACATAGTGACGGATCGTACATTCGATAATTTCATCCTCGACTGGGACTGGAAGCTGAGCCACGGTGGAAACTCCGGCATGCTCTATCACGTCGTTGAGGATCCTTATTTTGCAGTTCCCTACGTCACCGGACCTGAGTATCAGCTCATCGACAATGAAGGCTGGGAGGAAGTAAATGCTCCCACAAAACTCGAAGAGTGGCAGAAACTTGGCGTCGACTACGCTATGCACCTGCCGAATCCCGACTCAATGTTTGTCAATCCACAGGGCGAGTGGAACAATTCGCGCATCGTCTTTGACAATGGCCACGTAGAGCACTGGCTCAACGGCCACAAAATCCTTGAATTCGAGGCCTGGACCGATGACTGGTATGCCCGCAAGAACAGCGGCAAGTGGGAAAATGCACCTGAATACGGTCTTGCCAAGAGCGGTGTCATCTGCCTTCAGGACCACGGCTCGCCCGCTTCATTCAGAAACATCAAGATTAAGGAGCTCCCGAAGAAAGAGTCAGAGGCCACACCCCTCTTCAACGGTACTGACCTGACCGGATGGCAGCCCTACGGCACTGAGCTCTGGTATGTCACCCCCGACAGCCTTCTCGTCTGTGAGAGCGGTCCCGACAAGGCCTACGGCTACCTCGCTACAACCGACTACTATAAAGACTTTGATCTCTCGCTCAAATTCAAGCAGCTGGCCAACGGCAATTCAGGCGTGTTCTTCCGCTCGTTCGTTGAACCCCCGGTGAAGGTGCACGGCTGGCAGGTCGAAGTGGCTCCCAAGGGCAATGATACCGGTGGTGTATATGAGTCGTACGGACGCGGATGGCTTGTGCAGATTCCTGACGAAAAGGAGGATATCCTCAAAGAAGGTGAGTGGAACGACATGCGCATCCTCGTGCAGGGCGACCACGTGCAGACCTGGCTCAACGGCGAGCCTATGGCTGACTTTACCGACGAAAATATCGGTCGCGCTCAGGGTCGTATTGCCCTCCAGATCCACGATGGCGGCGGCATCAAGGTGCAGTGGAAGGATCTCGTAATTAAATCTCTTTGATCACTCTTATTGATCTCTCTTACAATATAATATGAAAACAAACAGACGTAATTTCATGAAGACTGCGGGCGCGATTGCTCTTTTTAGCATCGTCCCCCGCAAAGTCCTTGGCGGGCAGGGATTTATTGCCCCCAGCGATCAGCTTACTAAAGGTATTATAGGCGTGGGCAGCATCGGACGCAGCAGCTATCATTTCAGCAGCGACGACAACTGCCGCCTCGTTGCGCTCTGCGATGTCGACAGCGAGCATCTCAACTCTGCTCTCGGCCTGGCTAAACAGCGTTTCGGCGAAGATCTCCAGGGATATCACAACTATCGCGACCTCATCAGCGACCCGAATATCGACATTGTTCATATCGCGACACCGCCTCACTGGCATGGCGTAATGTCGATCGAGGCAGCCAATGCCGGCAAGGATGTATGGTGTGAAAAGCCCATGACCCGCACTATCGGCGAGGGCAAGCGCGTCATCGAAGCGATGAAGCGCAACAACCGCATCTTCCGTCTCAACACATGGTTCCGCTTCAAGGATACATTCTACGGCCTGGGCACCACTGTCGAGCCCCTGAAGAAGCTCGTCGACAGCGGTGTTCTCGGTTGGCCTCTGACAGTCCGTGTATCAGGCGCGACAGGCTTTGCATGGAAATTCTTCTGGACCGGTAAGGAAAACCTGACTCCTCAGGCAGTACCCGCTCAGCTCGACTATGACATGTGGCTCGGCCCGGCACCCTACAAACCTTATCATCCCCATCGTACGCACGCTACATTCCGTGGCTACTGGGACTATGATGGCGGCGGCCTCGGCGACATGGGTCAGCACTATCTCGATCCCGTGCAGTATTTCCTCGGCAAAGACAACACATCGCCTATCAAGGTAGAAATCGACGCTCCTCAGCAGCATCCCGATGCAATCGGCATCTGGCGCAAAATTACATATACCTATGACGACGGTTGCCGCATAATTCTCGAAGGAGAGGGCTTTGAGTCGGGCAGCAAGGTGCCCTATATAGAGGGTCCCAATGGTAAGGTGTTCCAGGGATTTGAGGTAGAGCTCAATGGCCAGCCTGCTCCCGACATCATGAGCATGATCGCCCAGCTCCCGGATCCCGAGCCTCAGAACACCGACTTCATAAAGTGCGTCAAGAATCGTGAGCGCTTTGCACTCAACGAGGAGAACGGCCACCGCTCTTGCAACATTGTCAATATGGGTGTTGCCGCACTGCGCCTGAACCGCGACCTTGAGTTCGACCCCGTGAGCCAGACATTCGTCAACGACGAGGCTGCAAATCGTCTCATCGATCAGCCCATGCGCGGCGACGACTTCCGACTCATGTAGTCGCAGGACATTACAACTCTATACCAAATTCAACCATAAAAATAGTCTTAATAATATCGTATGAAACGTTTTCTAATATCTCTCGGACTGCTTCTGGCTCTGTCGGGCAGCGCACTGGCACAGGATGCTCGCCAGCGCACACCCGAGACCATCGTGGCCGATGTCCTCGCAGAGATGCCATATACACAGAAGGCTAACTTTGACAGCGCTATGAGCGATCTGCTCAGCACCGGGTCATTCGGTGTCAAGCAGCTCGCCGGCATGCTCGTTCCCGCCGAGCAGGGACAGAACAATCGAGTAGAATATGCCCTCGACGGACTCGTAGCTTATTCTTCCGCAGCAGCCGACGATGCTCAGCTCGCTCAGGTGCGTGAAGGTCTGAAGGCGTCCATCGCCTCAGCTACCGACAATGCCAACAAGGCATTCCTGATGACACTCCTTTCGCGAGTAAGTCGTCCAGAGGATGCCCCCCTCTATGTAGGTATGCTTGAAGATCCCTATTTCGGAGAGTATGCTCAAAGCGGTCTGATACTTACTCCTGGCACCGACGATGTAGTGCTCGGCCTTGTCACCGAAGGCAAGCTCCCCGTCAGCATGCTTGCACGCATGGCAGGTGCCAAGGGTTTAGTCGCTGCCGAGCCCACCATGATCGGATGGCTTAAGAACGCCGATGCAGAGAGCGCTACATCTATTTATAGAGCGCTTGCTCTTATCGGTACTGCCAAGTCGCTTCCCGTGCTTGCCAAGGCAGCTGCCGCCGAGAAGTATGAGTGGGTGTCGACCGATGCTACAGCTTCCTATGTGTCACTCCTCAATCGTCTTGCTCTCAATCCTGCTGACGCAAAGGTCGTGGCCAAGGACGCAACTTCGCTGATGAAGAAGGCGCGCAACATCAATGTGCGTACCGGCGCTATGACCGCGCTCTTCCAGGCCGAAGGTGCAAAGGCACTTCCCGTGCTCCTCAAGGCAATGTCAGATCCCGACCGTCAGTATCGCATGGCAGCTCTCTACTCATCAGATTGCTGGAACTCACCCGAAGCTGTAGCCGCAGTCGCAAAACTCGCTACTGACGCCAAAACCCCCGATATCGTTAAGACCGACATCATCAACTGGATCGGTGCCAATAAATATGCCTCCGAGGTTGGTGCAGCTCTTGCCAACCTTGATGCTGCTGATACCGAGCTCGCTCAGGCTGCATTTACAGCAGCGTCGCGTATCGGTGGCGATGAGGCTCTTGCCGCCATCGTGGCTCGCTTTGACAGCTACCGCGACGGTATGGCGATGAATGCCCTGCGCTCATTTAATGGTGATATCAATGGTGCTATCCTTGATGTGCTTGCCAACGGCACTACAACCAAGGCACGTGCTTGCGCCCTCTCAATCTCCAGCCTTCGTCGAATCAAGGAGGCAGCTCCCGTGACCATCGGCCTGCTCAATGATGACAAACTTTCCGAGCAAGCCTACGCCGCCCTCCCCGGAGTCGTCGCTCCCGAGAATATCGGCATACTATGCCAGCTTCTTGAGGCAGCTCCCGCATCACGTCGCGCTGTCATACAGAGCTCTATCGTAGCAGCTCTACGTCAGCTCCCCGCTGCTGATCAGTATGCCACCATCGCTCCCTACGTAGAGAAGAGCTCAGCCCCCGAGCTCTATTACGGCGCCCTCGCTGCCACAAGCTCACCCGAGGCTGTTGAAGCTCTCCTCGCAGCCTACGAGGTACCGGCTACAAGTAAGGCTGCTTTCGATGCCCTTCTTGATATCGACTCACCAAGAATGATTGACGTGCTCTACAACATAGCTCTCGGCGACGACAAGAGCGCCAACGGTCAGGTGCTCAAGCGCTATGTAGCTATGGTAGACCGCCACGGCAAGGACAACATTGACCGCTACAACCACTATCGTCGCGGCATTGAGGCTTCGACCAATGAGGAAGCCGACAACCTGCTCATCAACAAGCTCGCATCTACCGGCACCTACGGCGCGCTCGCTGTTGCCGATGCCAAGATCGACAATCCTGCTACGGCTGCTGCTTCGGCTGCTGCCATCCGCGCTATCATGTCAAAACATATCGGCGAGTATCGTGGCGAGCAGGCTCGCTCAGCTATCGTCAAGGCCACTGACTACTTCAAGTCGCTTACCAACGATCCCGATGCCGGTTATGCAGTCGACGACCTCAAGGGAATCCTTGAGAAATTTGATGCCGACGCAGCTACAGCCGCCGCTCCCTCAAGCAAGCTGACCGCAGAGGAAGAGGCTATGGGATTCGACCTGCTGTTTGACGGCACATCAATGGCAAAATGGACCGGAGACACCACAACTTATATCGTCAAGGACGGTTGCATCACAGTAGGCGAGGCTCGCTGGGGCAACAACATCTACACTGCCAACGAATATGGCGACTTCATCTTCCGCTTCGAGTTTGCTCTTGACAATCCCGGTGTCAACAATGGTGTCGGTATCCGCACTCCGATGAATGTCGACGCCGCATTCCATGGCATGGAGATCCAGATCCTCGACCACGATGACCCGATGTATGCCGACATCCAGCCCTATCAGGTGCACGGCTCAGTCTACGGCGTAATTCCTGCCAAGCGTGTCAAGTTCAAGCATGGCGAGTGGAATACAGAAGAGATCCGTGCCGAAGGCGACCACATCACTGTGACCGTCAACGGTAAGGTCATCCTCGACGGCAATATCCGCGAAGCTTGTCAGGGACATGCAGTAGGCGATCCCGGCGAACAGGGCAACCACTACATGATTGACCATCGCAACCACCCCGGGCTCTTCAATAAGCGCGGACATATCGGCTTCCTGGGCCACGGTGCAGGCATCCGTTTCCGCAACGTCAGAGTGCTCGACCTCAATAGCAAATAATCATACTTGACAGCTACTCCTACCCGGGGAGTGGCAACCAATTGGACCGTAAAAAGTGAATCCCACAGATACGACATTCAAGCGTGAACCGGTGTCAATCGTCATGATTGGCGCCGGTAATCGCGCGCGAAAATATCTACACTACATCTCATCGACACCCGACCGCGTGCGTCTGGTCGGGGTCGTCGATTCCAATCCGTTAAGGCGACGCACCTTTCTCTCCTCCTATCCGGGACTTACGCCGGAGTCGCTATACTCAAGCGCTGAGGAATTCTTCGCCCGGGGACGCGTGGCAGATGCGGTGATTATCGCTACCCCTGACGAGTGCCACTACTCACAGGCTATGCAGGCTATCCGCCTCGGCTATCATGTCCTGCTCGAAAAGCCCATAGCGCAGACTGAAGAGGAGGCCACAGCCATAGCTCAGGCCGCGCGCGAAGCCGGCGTGACAGTCAATGTCTGCTATGTGCTTCATTTCCACCCGTACTTCCGCAAACTCCGCGAATTGGCCCAAAGCCCGGCGCTGGGTCGCATAGTCTCCGTCAGCCATCGCTCGCCGGTAGGTGTCGACCGCGCTACTCACGTGTATGTGAGAGGAGGGTGGGGCAAGAAGGCTACCTCCGGCCCCTTGTTCACATCCAAATGCTGCCATGACATAGATTTCCTCATCTGGCTGACCGGAGGGCGCTGCAAGAGCATCGCTTCGCACGGCTCACTCGGATGGTTTACTGCCGAAAACGCACCCACAGGCTCAGCTCTAAGGTGCATCGACTGTGGTGTTGAGGCCGAGTGCCCATACTCAGCTGTCGACCTCTACCGCCGACGCCGCGAGTGGGTCAAGAATTTTGACATCCCCGAGGGAATGACCCTCAATGATGTCATCTCCAAAGAACTTGCCGAAGGACAGTATGGAAGGTGCGTCTATCACTGCGACAACGATGTCGTAGACCGCCAGACCGTTTCGATCGAAACAGAGACCGGCGTGCTGATTGACATCAGTATGGATGTCTTCACCAATGACCCTCACCGCACTACCCGCATCTCCATGACCAATGGCGAGATAGTAGGCGACGAGCGTGGCATAACGGTGTCAACATTCCGTCCGCGCTCAAGCCGTCATATCGACTTCACCCATACCATCAGCGCTCCCTATCATGCAGGTGCCGACCTCGATACGGTAGCCAATTTTATTGATGTCATTACCGGCACTGAAGATCAGAGTGCCACCGACATCGACTCGGCTCTCTACAGCCAGCACCTATGCGACGCTATCGAGGCAGCCCGCATCAAGACCGTTCAGGGGTAGATTTGACGTTTTCAACAATAAGTGGGAGTTATTGACAATTTCCACACATTGATGTTCCACGCTTTTGATATCTCTGTAATAATACGTTACTTTGTTGCGTGAAACATTAAACTTATGGGTAAGATAATAGCAATAGCAAACCAGAAAGGTGGCGTCGGAAAGACAACAACCACTATCAATCTTGCAGCCTCACTCGCTCACGAAAGTAAGCGCGTGCTTATCATTGACGCCGACCCTCAGGCCAATGCTACCTCAGGATATGGTATTGATCCGCGTACGATGTCATCTTCAATCTACGAATGTCTTGTCGATGACTACCCTCTGGATGGAGCCCAGACAGCTACATGCGTCGAGGGTCTCGATCTCATCGGGTCGCGTATTGACCTGGCAGGCGCCGAGCTTGAGCTTATCAACAAGCCGGAGCGCGAGCGAGTATTATCTCGTCTGCTCGACGGCATCAAAGATAAATATGACTATATACTGATCGACTGCTCTCCGTCGCTCGGCCTGATTACCGTCAATGCGCTGACGGCTGCCGACTCCGTAATCATCCCTGTTCAGGCTGAATACTTTGCCCTCGAAGGCATCTCCAAACTCCTCAATACGATCCGTATCATAAAGTCGAAACTCAATCCATCGCTTGAGATTGAGGGATTCCTGCTGACAATGTATGATGCCCGCCTGCGCCTGGCCAATCAGATTTATGAGGAGCTGAAAGGTCACTTCGCTTCGATGGTGTTTAACACTGTCATCCCGCGCAATATCCGTCTCTCCGAGGCTCCGTCGCACGGACTGCCTGCGCTGATGTATGATGGTGCCTCAAGCGGTGCCACAAGTCACCTGCTGCTTGCGAAAGAAATTATTAACAAACACAAGAAAGAAAAATAATACCGGATATGGCAATCAAAAGAAATGCTTTAGGACGAGGCCTTGACTCACTGATCTCAATGGACGATGTGCCTGCACGCGGATCGTCGGCCATCAATGATGTAAGCATCGATCAGATCACTCCCAACCCTGACCAACCCCGTACGACATTCGATGCAGAGGCACTCGAGGAGCTTGCCAACTCTATCCGCGAACTTGGTATTATTCAGCCTCTTTCGCTCCGCAAGATTGGCCCTGACAGCTTCCAGATCATAGCCGGTGAGCGTCGTTATCGCGCTGCACAGCTTGCAGGTCTGACCTCTGTCCCGGCATATATCCGCACAGCTTCAGATACAGAGCTTACCGAGATGGCCCTTATCGAAAATATCCAGCGTGAGGACCTCAACGCCATAGAAATCGCCTTGACTTTCAGGAAATTGATAGATCAGTATCAGCTGACACAGGAGCGCCTGTCAGAGCGCATCGGCAAGAAGCGCGCCACGATCGCCAACTTCCTTCGCCTACTGAAGCTCCCTGCCGAGGTGCAGCTCGGTCTGCGTGACAAGCGCGTCGACATGGGTCACGCCCGCGCTCTCCTTTCAATTGACGACCCCAAGGCTCAGCTGCGCCTCTACAATCAGATCGTCAAGGAGGGATTGTCAGTGCGTCGCGTCGAGGAACTTGCCAAAATCCTGCGCGAAGGTGGTGCCGAAGAGCCGGTAGCCAAGAAAAAAACAGCCGCTGCCAGAAATAGCGACTACGACATGCTACAGAGCCATCTCTCAACCACATTCGGCATGCCTGTCAAACTCGATTGCTCCCCGCGCGGCACAGGAAAAATCTCATTTCCTTTCAAAAATGAGGCTGAACTTGCCAAATTAATTACTATCTTTGACACTATAAAACAGCAGGAGTCGTTGCACGAATAGTGAGCTTACTTTCGGTGTGACGCATAATGCATTGTAAATCACCGAAATGTTTTTTAGTCGCCAATCTACAGACATATTCACATTGCTGCAGCGCCGCCTCGAAAAGGGTGTCATTGCAGCTTTGCTTTTGATTGCAGGTTGCTGTTTTAACGTTTTTTCGCAAACTGAGCAGCTCCCTGACTCAATCGGTCTGGCCGCGCCTATCCCGGAGGGAGATGAGATCTCAGTGACGCGCTTCGACTTTGATGACGGTGTATTTGTAGCCGCGCCTGCTGATACCGTCCAGGTCATATCGGCTGAGGACGACGAGTGGGTAAGACGCGAAGTGGCCTTTGTGCCTGATCCAACGCGCGCCGTATGGCTCTCCGCCCTTTGTCCCGGCCTCGGCCAGGTCTACAACCGTCGCTACTGGAAGCTCCCGATAGTCGTCGGCGGATATCTCGGACTGGCTTACGCCACCAACTGGAACAACACCATGCTCAAGGACTATACGCAAGCCTTTGCCGACCTGACCGATAATGACCCGACGACAAAGAGCTATATGGACTTCTTTCATGGCAATGTCAATGAAGACAGCCTCGACAAGACGTGGCTCAACAATCTGCTCAAGCAGCGTAAGAACTATTTCCGACGCAACCGCGATCTCTGCATAATCTGCATGGTCGGTGTCTATATTCTGGCAATGGTCGATGCCTATGTCGACGCGTCGCTATCCCACTTTGATATCTCACCATCACTCTCTATGGATATGAACCCCACGCTGATCCCCGACGCACGCAATATGCTACCGTCGGTCGGCTTGCAGTGGGCCTTCACGTTCTGAGGGAGTGGTATGTACTAATGGTTTCTATATCAGATCTATGCTTAAAAAGACAATAATATCACTTTTTCTTTCGATTGTCGGTCTCGGCTCGGCCGGCGCTCAGTCAGTGCTCAATCTGTCAGACTCGTTTCTTGACCAATCGGTAGTGCTGCCTGAAAGCTTCGAGACAGATATCAACAAAATGATGCAGAACTGGTATCTCAACAATTATGTCGTATCCGACGGCGTCACTCCCTATACCCCCGACATCGCCGCTACCGACCAGCAGGTCATCGAGCGCCTGTCGAAGTTGCCCGCCGTCATCGAGATGCCTTATAACTCGATAGTTCGGTCGATAATCAATGCCTACACTCAGCGTCGCCGCGGCCTTGTGCAGAACCTGCTCGGACTGAGCCTCTACTATATGCCAATCTTTGAGGAGGCGCTTGAGAAAGAGGGGCTTCCTCTGGAGCTGCGCTATCTGCCCGTCATCGAGTCGGCTCTGAATCCTGATGCCGTATCGCGCGTAGGTGCAACCGGCCTTTGGCAGTTCATGTCCAAGACGGCAAAGGGGCTCGGCATGGAGGTCAACTCGATCGTAGACGAGCGCCGCGACCCCTACAAGTCGTCGGAGATGGCCGCCAAATATCTTAAAGAGCTGTATCGGACATTCGGCGACTGGTCGCTCGCCATCGCCGCCTACAACTGTGGTCCCGGCAATGTCAATAAGGCACTGCGCCGCGCCGGCGAGGGAAAACACGACTTCTGGGATATCTACCCCTATCTGCTCCCGGAGACCCGCAACTATTTCCCCGGCTTCATCGCAGCCAACTATGTGATGAACTATTACAATGAGCATGGGATCGCCCCGGCTCTGGCTCGCCGCCCGATTGTGACCGACTCCGTGCATGTCAAGAAGCGCGTCTACTTCCAGCAGATAGCCGACGTGCTCAAGATCCCCGTATCGGAAATCCGTATTCTCAATCCGCAGTATCGCAAAGACTATATCCCCGGCGATATCAAGCCTTATCCGCTCGTGTTGCCCAGCTATCAGATCTACAGCTACATTATGAGCGAAGACTCGATCCTGGCCTATAATGCTGAAAAGTATGCCCGCCGAACTGTAGTCGAGCCTTCATCTGCCTCATCATCAACTCAGGATGGCGACTATGTCGTGACACATACTACCAAATACCATAAGGTCAGGAAGGGTGAAAGCATGGGTAAGATCGCCAAGAAATATGGTGTCACACTCGCTGCTCTCCAGAAGGCCAACGGAAAAGTCAAGACGCTCAAGGTCGGTCAGACTATCAAGGTGCCTGTGACCGAGCGAGTATTCAGTCCCAGAAAGACCGAGCCGAAAGTTGAGAAGAAAGTGGAGGTCGCTACCGCCGAGACAGTCGAGCTGCCGATTGACAATCAGGTCACTGCAGCCAATGACTCTCTCGTCCTTGCCGATAATGATTTGGATGATGGTGAGATCATCGTGTCGTCAACAGAGAGTGGCGACGATGATGGGAGCTTGATCTCATATAGCCTCGACTCAGCTGACGACGATGATGACATCGCATCGCTTAAGCCTGAGGAAGAGCCTGTAGCTGAAACGCCCAAAGCTACCAAGCCTGATGTACCGCGCCCGACAGAGCGTCCCGCACCTGCTCTTCAGCCTGCACCACCTGCACCCAAGGCCAAGCAGACTGCCGCTGAATCGAAGCCGGCATCATCGACCAAGGGACAAGGTGCTGTATATCACACTGTAGCCAAGGGTGAAAGTCCGGCAAAGATTGCTAAGAAATATGGCACTACGACCGATAAGATCCTGAAGCTTAACAATCTTAAAGCCAGCTCTAAGATCCATCCCGGCCAGAAAATCCGTGTAAAATAATCGAGTAACGTAAAATACTATGTCAGTCAATAGAGTAATTCTCGTGGGCAATGTCGGTCGTGACCCGGAGATCCGATATGTGGAGTCGCGTCCGGTAGCGACATTCCCGCTGGCTACCACCGAGCGTGCGCGTCGCTCAGCTTCCGGAGCCGAGATCCCGGAACGCACCGAGTGGCATCGCATTGTGATGTGGGACGGCGCTGCCGATATTGCCGAGCGCTACATCACCAAGGGTGCAAAATTATATATCGAAGGTAAGCTCCGCACGCGTGCGTGGAACGATCAGAATGCAATCAAACATACTATTACTGAGGTCGTTGTTGACGAATTTGATATCCTACAGCGCCCTCAAGCCAAAGAGTCATAATCACTAAAACCCATCAAATGAGCAATAAGACCACTCATCAGGAGGATCCCGAAATATATGCAGAGCTGGATCCGACTCAGCTCCCCGAGAACGCATTTACCGAATTGGCAGAAGACGAGCATTACCGCCCGATCATGCATCCGGCTCGCGACTATCGTGAGGTCACACCCTATTCAGTCACTCTCGGTCTGGTACTTGCCGTGATCTTCAGTGCGGCTGCCGCGTATCTTGGCCTCAAGGTAGGCCAGGTGTTTGAGGCTGCTATTCCTATATCTATTATAGCAGTCGGACTGTCCGGCGCTCTCCGCCGCAAGAATGCGCTTGGTGAGAATGTCATCATCCAGTCAATAGGCTCTTGCTCGGGAGTGATAGTGGCAGGCGCTATCTTCACACTCCCCGCGCTGTATATTCTACAGGCTACCAACCCAGGCATATCTGTCAACTTCCTTCAGATCTTCCTGAGTTCGCTGCTGGGTGGCGTCCTCGGCATACTCTTCTTCATCCCGTTCCGCAAGTATTTCGTAAAGGATATGCATGGCAAGTATCCTTTCCCGGAAGCAACTGCTACCGCGCAAGTGCTCGCCAGCGGACAGGCCAAAGGCACTAAGGGACAGGCCAAGACGCTCGTCATCGCTTCGCTCATTGGCGGTGTCTACGACTATCTGCTGGCTACCTTCGGCTGGTGGGCTGAGACCATTCAGACTACTGCCTGCTCTTTAGGTGCCACAATTGCTGAAAAAACTAAGATGGTGCTCACCTGCAATACCGGGGCTGCTGTGCTCGGCTTAGGCTACATCATCGGTATCAAATACGCATTCATCATCACGGCCGGTTCGCTGTTCGTATGGTGGGTGCTGATCCCTCTCTTCGGTACTTACGGTGCTTCTGAAATCGCAGCAATGTCGCCCGACCAGATCTTCACAGGCTATGCCCGTATGATCGGCATCGGTGGTATTGCTATGTCAGGCGTTATCGGTATCATTAAGTCATGGCCTATCATCCGTCAGGCCGTAGGCCTCGCAGGTAGAGAGTTCAAGGGTGACGGAGGATCGGTCAAGCGACAGATTCGCTGGCAGCTCGACATCTCAATGAAGCATATCGTGTTTTTTATCGCGCTGGCTTTGGTCGCAGTCCTGATATTCTTCATGACTGGAGTGATCGACTGCTGGTGGCAGGCTCTGGTGGCATGGGGCGTCGTAATCGTGATCAGCTTCCTGTTTACCACTGTAGCTGCCAATGCGATAGCTATCGTGGGCTCGAATCCCGTGTCTGGCATGACGCTGATGACACTGATTGTGGCTTCTGCTATCTTTGTCGCTATCGGTCTGAAAGGCGACAGCGGTATCGTGGCTGCAATGGTGGTCGGCGGCGTGGTCTGCACCGCACTTTCGATGGCCGGCGGCTTTGTGACCGACCTCAAAGTCGGCTACTGGCTCGGCACTACTCCCAAGAAACAGGAGACATGGAAATTTCTCGGCACACTCGTATCGGCTGCCACAGTGGGCGGCGTGATCCTGGTGCTGAATAAGGTATATGGATTTACGCTGACAGCAGCTACACCAGATCCGCTCGTGGCTCCTCAAGCTAATGCAATGGCCGGCGTCATTGAGCCCTTGATGACGGGTGGCGAGACCCCCTGGATGCTCTACCTGACCGGTGTCGTTTTGGCGCTTCTGCTCAATTGGCTCGGTGTTCCTGCTCTGGCATTCTGCCTTGGAATGTTTATCCCGTTGTCACTCAATGTCCCGCTGCTCGTCGGTGGTGCTATAGCATGGGCAGTCGCTAAGTCGGCTAAAAATTCTACCACAGCAGCTCTTCGCCGTGATCGCGGTACACTGATCGCATCCGGCATGATAGCCGGTGGCGCTCTCTTCGGAGTGTT
>JAAVFS010000006.1 GCA_014800605.1 Bacteroidales bacterium
CTACCTTTTCTTAGATTGGTCTGCATGAAGAACATCCGAACCACTTGAAAACCCTGACATTTTGTGACTACTGCAAAGTATGCTTTATCACAAAAATTTCTTTTTCGAGATTTGTCAACGTCCAGTTTTGCAGCACAATGAGGACATATAACGCGCTTCGCCTCAACTCCAGTCCAAGTATGGCCGCAATCTAAACACTCATACCCTTTTGTGGAACTATATTTAGCGATATGCAGACCTACCTTTCTAATAGCCTCCTTATTCTGGTGTTTAGTTAGTGAAGAAAGGCTCTGAGATAAATTCAGAACCTTTCTTTGAAGTTTGTTTTTAGGTTTCATGTGATGGTGATGTGATGATTAGAAGATTGGGATATCCAGTGGCTCTGGAATATTTGGATCAACCTCTACCTTGGATTTCCTGGGTTTGCGAGTTTTACGCTTGGTTTCTGTAGAAGTGTCTTCCGAAGTTGTCTCTTCATTGGCCGTCGTGCTTTGAGCAACAGCCACTTTGTTTACCGGCCCAACAATCACAATATCATCTTCATCGTAGTAATGTACTGCCAGACCATAGACTTCATCGTCCGATACGCCTACACAACGCTCACCTTTTTTCTTGCCCTTTTCTACCTCCTGAAAGATATACTTACAGCACTCTGCGATACTCTTATTGGGTTTTGCGTATGTGGTTGCGAACTGAGGATCTTCCTGAGCACGCTTGTCAAGATAAGTCTTGATTGCCGTTTCAAAAGGGGTAAATTCCATATTGAAAGATTTTTATGAGTTAAAGAAAAAGAATGTATATGATGATTGTTTACGTTTAGGTATGTCGTACACAATTCTGGTTGCCAGCTTAAAGGAAGTTGAATTAAAAGTATGAGTAAACGATTTACCAGCCATAAAATCCTTTAGAAACTGTACGTTAGCTTTCAATCCATTTATAATTCTATTAATTACTACTCTATTGGTATGGATATTTTTGCCATCTTTCCAGCAGTAAAGAACTACGTCATCTTTTTGCAACTGGGTATAATCAGTAACTGTAATTACATGATGTTTAACCATTAATTGTTGCAATAGACTAAGAATATAATCAGGCAATGGATCTGAATTATCATCTTGTTTTGCGGTTTGCCACAACTCAATCCAATAAAGAAATATACCACATACCCAAATATGAATGCAAGGGCGTCGTAAAGAATATCTTAATATCTCATAATCAAAATATTGAATTAGTTTTGATTCTATTTTTCTTAATTCTTTACGTTTTTGTTTTTGCAGTAAATGCCTTATATGATTAAAGTCTGGGGTCTCCATAAAAGTAAAAATTGAACCCCTTTATCCCTCGCTCGCTTTGCTCGCGGTCGCTTCGCTCCAAGGGTTAAAGGGATAAAGGGGTTAAGGGTTAATGAAATGCTGCCACAGCGCGGACGTAGCGGCTGTGCGTCACCTTAGCGTCCCAGCTGCCGAGGTAGCCAGGGGAGAGGTACAAGAGCCAAGCGTCCGTCGCCGAGTTCTCAGTGCTGGTCCAGTACCAGCCATCTTTTATGCGGCTACCGCCGCTAAGTTCGATGGCGGCATTGATTGACCGCTTATTGAGATAGATGAGGTAGAGTTCGGCGACTGACGGAATCCACTCGTCATCCTTCAACTCTATGCCGGTGCCGATGGACTTGATATGCTCTGTGTTGGCCTTACCATTCCAGTCAGCAACTGCATCATCATATTCTGAGATGTAGCCTGAATAATTGCCACGATCTTTCTGGTTGGTGAGAGGCTGTTCCGGGTAGTCCTCCAGATTAACTGCGAGAGCATGGCTGCCCATCACCACGCCGATACGCTGGACGGCCTTTGTTGGAGCGTTGCGCTTCTTGAAGTCGAAGAGTTCAACAGAGCCATCCTCGTAGATGTAATACACACCGTCATTAAGAATAGCCTGATGAGAGCCCTCGGTTTGCTGAATGTTGATCTTGATTTGCTCGTTGTCCTTTACCGGGGATTTGATGAAGTCATACACTGTCTGTGCTTCTTCACCGAAGTCATTGTAGAGAGCGAGTTTTAACTTCTCGTCTGCCTGGAGAGAAGCATAGATTCCTTTTGCGATTTCGTCTGAGATCATATTTTTATGTTTTTTTGGAGATATGTTATTTACCTTTGCTGAGACACACAGCCAACTTGTCGAGGTCGTTGGTGCCGAAGTGATTTTTCAGTTCCGCAACCACTGAAGGCTTCTGGTGTTGAAGCAGTTGCTTGATAGTAGAGGGGTTGCCGCCTCGATATAATTCAAGGCAGTTCATCGCTTGTGAAGTCATATTTTAGAAGTTTATATGGTTTTTATCTGAATAGTCTCGTGATGTTGAAAAATTGGAATGAGAACGAGATTTTTAAGAGTTTTTAAGACTCAGTAGCCGCTATGGTTACATCCTGTACTGTATCAGTCTCAGGAATCTGATCTATGATATATTCCAGATGGCCATGAGCAAAACCGTCAAGTTCAAGTTCGTCAGTCCAACCCTCCTTGGGCCATCCATAAATATTTAGATACTGGTCATCTTCAAGTTCTACACGAGAGATATAGAAATCCTCGTAGGTATCCATGCCATGAGTGCTTGCCATAATGATGGGAGCGTTATTGCGCTCTTCCTCATCATAATCACCATCCTCATCGAAGTGAACGAAAATGTATTCTCCACCATGAGCGCGGACGGCAGCTTTCAGTTCCTCCTTTGCTTGTGCATCAAGTTTCTTGTGGAGGCTATAAAAATCGGTATGTTTCATTTCTGGAAATCTTTAATTGTTAACCGTTTGAATTGAGTATCGGCCGGTACGCATTGCCAGTGCAAATCGTTTTGACTATAATCACAGTACACGAAAAGGAAATGCTCAAGCAACTCTTCCTTATCGTCTGGAATTTCATAAAAGTAGTCATAATGACCATTATCAATCAGCCATTGTGGAAACTCTTTTAGGAGCCACCCATATTTGACTTTGATAATGCCTACTTCCGGAGAAATAGTGTCAGCGTTGATGATTGCGATATGTATTTCAGCTTCTAACATTTTCTGAAAATGCTCTCCCCATTCAGTCATCACACGTTGATTGATTGGACGCTGGATGGGGGAATAGGGGTGAAATTCGAGGTCAACAGTTTCCTGAAATGCGTGGTCAATCGCTTCTGCGGCAGAAACTCCAGACTTTATGTAATGCTCATAACGCTCTTTATGAAATTTATCATAAGTCCAGAGCCATTCTCTATCAGATATCTGTATCATTGTTTCTCAGTTTTAGGAGTTTCGCCCATCAAGTCCACTGCAAGACCATTTGGGCACAGATTATCGAACCAGTGCCATATCTCAAACCGGGAGGTGCCAGCATCCCAGAAATAGAATGGCTTTTCTATCTCATCATCATTGTTAATGGGGATATCACTGAAAGCGCCCCACATTTCCTGAAGCTCCCATAGGCAAGGGTGTTGTTCGATACTGGCTTTTATTTTAGCAAGTATGTAAGGGCTGCGCGGTGCATCGGGATCGAAAAAACCACCCTCTTCAGGAAAAGTACAGAGACGTTTATCATTTTCTGCCTCAAAATATCTTGTCAACCACCAAGGTTCCATCCCAAATCTGGATTCTTGATATTCCAAGACAACCATAAATTGACGGACAGGACAATCTGCATCCTCCATACGGTAGGTGTGACCGCAGGGGCCATCACAGTTTCTACTATAATGACCGGGGATTTTGCAATCAGCAATCCATTCGCCCCATTGATTCTGGCGTACAGCAATTACTTTGCCACCCCAGGGAAAACCGCTAAGAGTGCCATTCATTTGCTTTTCAACCAGCTCTTTTGTAATTTCTTTTGTGACCATAACTTTCAATGTCAATGATGTTATGANTGAGCATCTTCNTTCTCACGCCATTCTTCCCACTCTTTCTTGGCNTCATCTGTAATTGGNGTGAGGTTCATCGTGTCTCGTGAACAACTGAGNTCTTCATAGATTTGCTCCGACATACCCCAGTCACCGTCATTGGAAATGGATTCTCCAGANTTNANGCANTANAGATACCACAACACACATTCAAGATAATTAGTNNTATCNGGNTCNACGATAGNNCCGAACCAATNTTCTATGTCGTTNCTCATAAAACTCCANAAGCCGGGGCGGTCTGAATGGTTCTCTTTTATGATTTTTGCAAGTTCGGTTCTGTATTCCGGGAGGCTCATCAGANACGATATTTTCTTGACAAANTCATCCCAATCTCNAACCTCGATGAAACAGATTACNTGATCGGTTGTGAAATTATATTCTTTGGGAGATTCAACGGACTCAGATGTAAGCTCCATTTTGAGACCGAGTTTNTCATTAAGTTCACTGATATACATCTCAGCAAACTCCTTAGCAACCTCAGACCGATATGATTCAGGCAGCTCCCAGTCGTCAAGGTGCTTAAAACCGGGATATAGCTCATATAGTTGGTCCCGCTGGTCGGATTCTATATATCTTTCGTCAAAGATTGTTTCATAAAATCCGGGGAAACTTTTGACGATAATTGAAGTTTTCATTGTTATTTTGTATCGTTATTTGGCATGGTCATTATGCCAATCAATTTCATCTGCGGTCGCCTCCCTATAAAGCAGGAAGCAACCACCTATTGTGGAATTGTAGAGAAGAGTATAAACACCGTTCTCATCAGCATAGGATGTATCGCCCATTTTGGCAATCATTGGCTCTTCTTCTGTCAGCTCATTCTCTTCATCATCCCAATCACTTAGGTAGTCGATGACTGGCTGGGCATTGCTTTCACAATACCCAGCCCTAAGACCACTAAATACCGCTTCTATCCGATTGTAGTCCTCATCAGTGTCTTGAACGAACCTAATCGTGGAATAAATTTTCTTTTCCATTATGCTCATTTTTTCTCACCACATTCACGTTTTGCATTAGGATTGGTGGTGTACCAGTCCACATAATCCCAGCTGGTGCCGAAATGTGTTACACAGAGAATGTAACAGTCAAGTTTCTCACTGTAAGTGAAGAGTAAGCCGAAAGTCTTGGTGAGNTATTCGACATCCCACTTGGAGCAGTCAGTAATGTACCACTGGAATATTTCGACAGGCTCTTCACATTCGCCGCACTCCGAACAAACCATATTGGGTCCAAACTGCTCCATTTCCCCACCACATTCCGGACATTTAGGCTTAATCTCTTCGCCCTCTTCATCGTATTCAGGCTCATAGTCCAAATTGACAATAGGCTCAAAATTATCCCAAACAGAATCATCTATCTCAGGGATATTGTTGCAGAGAACCAGTGCATTGTTGCACCACTTTACAGCAACTGCATAGTTGGTGTGATATAATTCTTTTTTCATTGCTATTCTGATTTTTTAGGTTTGCGCATCATTTCCTTACGGAACTGCTCTTTTGTCGGGAAGTCTGTCAGATTTTCATGGCCATTGTCATCTTCAAAGAGCGCTTCCATAAGGTCAGCAGCCTTTATTGTGAGTAGGTGATCATAAATACGCTCACCTATCCAATCTGGATATTCATCGGCTTCCTCTGCCTCTTCTATTTCTTCATCTGTTGAGGCGAAATCCATATAATCACCAGAGAAACAGTTTTCATACAAACCGACCATGCCGTCAGTTCCCTCTCTTTCTTTGATACCCTGAAGGAAATCGGCAAACCACTCTTCGACAAATTCCTCTAAGTCATCATCGTCAAGATAATCCGGGTCATGCTGAAGATCGAAATCTTCTTCGTTCTTATAGCCGAGGTGCTGGGCAAGAGTGTCGAAATCAAACCAGAACATATCGTTAATGCCTGAATCAGTCCAACCATCTTCCGGTGCAATCTCTTCCAGAAATTCCTCGATGCTATCAAGTTCCTCGATTGAGCATTTATCCGCTCTATCTTTACCTCCACTCCAAAACTGGAAATTGTGGAGGCTTTCTTCAACTGTATATATCATTTTTTATTTAATTTACTGAGTGCTTCGATAAACAAATCAGTAGAAGCATAGCATTTGATATCTTTTATCAGCCTTTCATCCTCTACATATTCTGGCTCAACATCTTCATAGACTATATTACCATCCTCATCCTCACTTGACGTTGAAAGAGCATCTGTATCGTCTGAAAAAATGAAACCCAACCCCAAAACAGTGGTAGTTTGACCAAAATACCTTAAAGTTGAAGCACTTTCTTTTATTTTTATTCGCTGGTATGCTAAA
>JAAVFS010000007.1 GCA_014800605.1 Bacteroidales bacterium
ATCAATTCTCTTAACATTTTCCCAAAAATTCCTTAATCAAAGGCCTAAAAGAATCATTTTTTGTCCAAAAATTCTCCTAAAAATTTATTTCTCTGTCAAAAATTCCCCTCGCAATCTCGTTTAGTATCCAAATTTTTCCTTAAAAAGACGTATCTCGACCTAAATTCATCTCAAAAAAAACAAATCCATGAAAAAAAATCTACTTTAAAAGCAAAAAAGCTGCGCCAACAGAGAAGGTTGACGCAGCTTTAGAGGAAATAGTTATAATTCTTACTTGATATCAAGCTGAGTGAAACGGATCTGACCGCGTTTATCTGCGCCATCGGTGCCGAGAGTAGCATCGTGACCAACGGTGAAAGTGACGCTCGAAGCGTCGCCCACCCATGTGAATGACGTGTCGCCCTCTGCCTGTGTAGGTGATATTGAGCCGGTGCTGCAATCAACAGTTGTGTAGCGGAACGCAGCGTCGCTTGCCAGCGTGAAGGTGATTGAGGTCATGGTCGGACCCGAGATCTCAATTGTATTATCAGCATACAGACGTATTGCGCTTGTACCTGAATGAGCACCGGGGTTTGTGGCGCCGGAAGCCTTATCAATTACAATGGTATATCCGTCGACGGTTGTGGTGCCGGGCACATTAGTGATCTGTGTGGCCAGAATTGTGGCACCATCGCCTGTAGCGGGAGGAGTCACGGGGTCATCATCGTCGTCTCCACCGCCTACAGGAGGAGTGACAGGGTCGCCTCCGGTGCTACCACCGTCGCCGAGTACATACTCGGTGACGGTCTTGACGCCTATCACACCGAAATATTTCTCAATAGAGCCGTAAATCAAAACTTCCTTGCCGAGATTATCGGGATGCTGCTGGAGGCTGAGAGCGGTGCGGACATCGCCGTTGGGGAGCTGGACGGGTACGCACTTGGTATAGTCGGTCTCGGTTGCAGTAGCTGCGAGGAGGAAGTTGGTGTTGGAAGCGTTAGCTGTGCCAAATTCGCTGTCGGTCTGGATAGACTTATCGGTCACGGTGCCGACAATGAAGCCTTTCACCCAAGCTGTGCCGCTGAGTGATCCGCCGAGTACCTGCTTCACGTCATAGGGAGAATCCTTTGTGCCATCGCCGTCGCCTGTAGCGGGAGGAGTCACGGGGTCGTCATCGTCGCCGGTGCTGCCACCCTCGCCGAGGGCATATTCGGTGACGGCCTTGACGCCCATCACGCCGAAATACTTCTCGATTGAGCCGTAGACCGAAACCTGCTTACCCAGATTTTCGGGATGCAGCTGGAGGCTGAGAGCGGTGCGGACGTCGCCGCTGGGGAGCTGGACGGGAACACACTTGGTATAGTCGGTCTCGTCGGGGGTCATGGCGATGAGGAAGTTGGTGTTGGAAGCATTGGCTGTGCCAAACTCTGAGTCGGTCTGGATAGACTTATCGGTCACGGTACCGACGATATAGCCGGTCACCCAAGCTGTACCGGAAGCCGAGCCGCCGAGCACCTGCTGCACATTGTAGGGGGTCTCCTTGGTGCCATCGCCGTTGGCTGCTGAGCCGCCGCCGATCTCTACGCCGTCGATCTTGAACTGGTCGGCGGTACCCTTATTGCCGGTCAGGCCCCATGAACCCATGTAGGCTTCGAGCTTGCCATAGAGCCAGATCTGCTTCTTGTAGACGCCGGGATTGTCGCGGAGGGCGGCATACTCGCGGAGCTTAGAGTCCTGGGGAAGTGAGAGGACGAGACACTGAGCTACGTCGGTGCACTCAGGATCGGTTGCGATTACGAGTGTATTGGCGAGTGTAGGCTCGGCTGTCCACTCGATATCGTCGCTTGAGCTGATCTCAACGACCTCGGGAGCGACAGTGCCGACGATGTAGCCTGTCACCCATCCGGAGGGAGACTTGCCTGAAGCCTCGAGCTCAATCGCAGCGGTCACGCTGTAGGGGGTGTCCTTGGTGCCGGGGGCAATGGTCGGGTTGCCGAAGTTCATGCAGCCCTCATAGTCGATGAGGGTGAGCTGCCAGCCGGTGGTGCCGTAGTAGCCGAGAAGGCAGACAACATCGCCGCTGCCGGTGGGCAGATACTTGTTCCAGAAGTTGGAGTAGCCGCTGGTTCGCACGGGGAGCGACGCGCCTTCGGTATCGATGATGTTGTGGTTTTCGCCGCTCGACTTGTAGACTGAGAACTGCGCCTTGCCACCCTCTTCGAAGTAGACATTGTTGAACTTCACAAGCTGGCTCTGGAATTTGCGCAGACCCTCGGGATCAGAGGGGAGCTCCGAGAATGAGTTGATCTCGATAGTGTCTACCTTAGAGGGGTCGGGTAGGCCATTGAGCTGGGCGTGGAGTTTAAAGAACTCGGGAGCCATGAATGATGCCTCCCAGGCGTTGCCGTTCTCATACCATTCGGGCTCGCCCATCTGCTGCAGGCCATTGTATTTGCCGATGAACATGTCGGTCGCGTCGATGACAATCTCCTGACCGACACGATACTCGAGGTAGAGGTTGTAGGAGTTGATCGAGAATGACAGCGCGCAGGTCTCGTCCTGGATAGTCAGCGACTTGAAGACATTGCCGGGTTCGTCATTCGATATCACGCGGCCGGCGATGATATAGTGAGAGCCGTCCTCGCGGAGCTTGATGGTGTCGATATAGTTGGTTGCGTCATCCCAGAATTTGGTCTTCAGCTCCAGAAGCGAAGTATTGGGGATGAGATCTGCCTCGGGGATATTTACGGGCACGGGGTCGACATCCGTGCTACACCCTGTGAAGGCGAGCAGGCCGAAAGCTGCGATGCCTGTGAGAAGCGATTTAAATTTATTCATATATTGGTGTAGTCGAAGGTTAAAAATTAGTCAACTTTCTCGTAGAGCACAGGGTAGGTGCCACGCACGTCGGAGTAGGCGCCATAGCTGTTATACTGTGAGTCGTACTGGATAGTCTTAGCCTTTTCAGCATTTTCGATGACAGCCTGTCCGTCGGTGAATGTTACATTCCAGATCTGACCGGCTGAGGCGTCGGCAGCTACGTTGAAGCTATTGTACGTGCCATCCATGTAGACCGTGCGGCCGTCGGGCTGAGTGATGACGTAGCCTGAGCCGGATGCGGTGAAGACGAAAGCGTAAGACTCGTCAGTAGTCACGGTCGAACCGTCGACGGTGACGTCAGCGACCTGCAGATAGCCATAGTTGGTAGAGACGGGCTTAGCGACCTTGCCATTGGCTACGATCACATAGCTCTTGCCCGAGGTGATCGAGGTCACGGCCTTGAATGCTACGCCGGCTGCGGGATCGGGAGGAGTCACTGACGATCCGCCGGTCACTGTATAGCTGGTGACTGACTTCACGCCGGCGGTGCCGAAGTATTTTTCCAGATTGCCCTTAACTGTCACCTCAGCCTTGTAGTTGCCGGGGTTGGCTGAAAGGTTAAGGCCGGTGCGGACATCGCCGGCGGGGAGCTGTACGGCTACACACTTGGTGATGTCGGTTTCGTCGGCCGATGCGGCAATGAGGATATTGGTGGTAGATGCGGGAGAATCGCCAAACACTGCTGAGGTGAGGTCCTTGTCGGTCACGGAGCCTACGATGAAGCCCTTGACCCAGACGTCAGTGCCGGTAGCGCCGCCGATCACAGCAGCCACATTGAAGGGAGCTTCAGCTGAGCCATCACCCTCTACGTCGGCCGGAGGTGTGGGATCATCGGGGCCGCCGGCTGCGGGCTCGAAGCCGATGCAACCATTGACGCCGTTGAGCAGGATCTGCCAGTCGCCGCCATAGTAGCTGAGAATGCCGACGATCGAACCGACGCCGCCGGGTAGGATGTCACGGGCGAAATCTGCGTAAGAGCTGTTGCGCACGTTGATGCGGTTGCCCTGTTCATCGCGTACATAGCGGTTGGCTGTCGCGTCACCGGCGAAGGGCTGTCCGGCATCCTCGAAGCTTACGCCATCGATGCGGATCAGCTGGCTCTGCCATTTCTGCAGGCTGTCGACTGTGTTCTTGGCAGCTGTCAGCTGAGGGATAGTAGCGAGGAGGGTGTCGATGAGCTCGGGCTGTGCGAGGCCGCTGACCTGTGCGTGAGCGTCAAAGACGTCCTTCTCCATGAATGTCATCGAGGGTGCACCGTTGTATGTACCTTCGCCTCCGAGCTGGAGCAGGCCGTTGTAGCCGCCAATCTTGAGGTCGGTGACATCGACCACTACCTCCTGGCCGAGCTGATAGCTCTGATAGAGGTCGTAGGCATTGATGGCCACAGTCAGGGCTGCTGTAGAGTCCTGGATGATGACGCTCTTGAAGATGTTGCCCGACTGGTCGGAAGAGACTACGCGTCCGGCGATGACAATGTGCTCATTATCCTCGGTCGTGCCGACTGTCTCAACGTAGTTAGCTGTTGTCTGCCATACGCTGCTCTTGAGGGCGGCGATGGTAGTATTGGCCTCCATAGTCGCCGAGGGCACCACCATGGGGGGATATTCCAGATCGCCTTCGCAGGAGGTGAATCCCGCTGCGGCTATCATCATAGAGGCTATATATAGAAGTGATTTTTTCATTTCTCTTATATATTATATATGTGTATTAAAATCTGACACCGACATTGAGGAATACTCGTGTACCCTGAGCATAAGTGTATCGGTTAGCATAGTAGTCGCGGTTGTAGTTCTTTGTGTCGATACGTCCCTGCTGGTATGCATAAGTCACGATATTCTTGTTGTTGAGTACATTGTTGATGTTGAGGTTGATATTGAGCGACACCTTTCTGTTGATGTAGATAAGCTTGCCGATCGAGAGGTTGAGCACGAAGGCATCGTCGAGCTTGTCCTGCTTGGAGAGCTCTTCGATCTTGGCCTGGAGCTCGTCCTGGCCGGGATACTGCTGCCAGAGGTCGGGGAGCGCTTCGTGATAGACGGGAGAGACATTGACATAGGCGTTGCCCATCCATGTGCCGTTGACATTGAAGAACCAGTTTTTGGGAGCGGCGTAGTCGATGCCGATGTTGGCCACGGTCTGAGGCATTGAGCCCAGGCGGAAGTTCTTGTAGTAAACAGTCTGGGTGGTGTCGGCATACATTCCGTTGTCGAATGCTCGTGTGCCGGTGGGATTGTTCTTATACTGAGCGAGGCTGTATGTGCCGGCGAAAGTGGCTGTGATCGAGGGGGTGATCTTGTAGCTCATGCCGAGCTCGACGCCCTTGTAGACGCGGCGGACATCCTGGAGCACGAAGTTGACGTTGGTCGCGTAGCGGTCGTCGTAGAAGAGGGTGCGTTCCGTAGCGTTGTCGATCTGGGTGTAGTAGCCGCTGATCTGACCGCGGAAGCGGCGATAGTTCCATGTGTAGGAGATGTCGCCTGAGAAAATGCGCTCGTTAGAGGGGTTTTCGATAGTGCGGGCGCGGTAGCGGGGAGCGATGTAGACCACGTCAGCCAGAGGAGCGCGTGAGCCATACTGACCGTGAACGGCGAAATAGTTGCGGCCGTCGAGCTTATAGGTGGCGCCGGCCTTGAACATGCCGTTGTCGAAGTTGACGCCCTCGCCTTTGCCTTTGGAGTTGAGCGGATCGCGGCCGGTACGCATATGACCCTCACGCTGATAGCGGGTATAGTCGACCTTGAATCCGTAGTAGATGTCCCACTGGGGGAGGTTGATCATATTCTGCGCCCATGCAGTTGCCTGGATGGCGTGGATGTCGTAGTTGTAGCCGAACTTGTCGCCCTCATAGACCTTTCGGTTGGGATTGTCGAGGTCGTTCTGGAGGAGGTTGGGGTTGATGGTGATCTCACGGTCGGAGAAGGGGTCGATGTCAACCCAGAACTCGCCGCCGAGGAGGTCGCGGACAGTCATGTAGTAGCTTGCCTTGGTGTAGTTGAAGCTGATGCCGCCCTGGATGCTCATCTGGTCGTTCAGGCGATGGTTGAAGTTGGAGTTAAAGAGGAAGTTGTTCTGGTTGCTGTGCTCGTCCTGGAGGATGTAGCTCGAACCCTTCTGATTATCAGCGTTGGCGGGATTCAGATTCTCAAGATTGTTGAGATAGTTGGTCTGATAGAGCTTGTCCCAGTTGATCTGGCGGAATGAGTCGTCAGTCTGCCACAGGTGAGTGTAGTATTCCGACATCTCGGTGGGCTTGCCGTCCTCCTCGAAGTAGCTGGGGAGATAGCGATAGTAGTTAGGCAGGGGGTTGTTGGCCTTGTAGTACTGCAGGCGTGACTGTGAGTAAGCTACTGAGCGGAAGGCGATGCCGGTGTTGATCTGAGTGCGGTCTGACGGGCGGAAAAGCCAGTTGAGCATCACGGTGGGGTCAAACTGCTCGCGGATGCGTGAAGAGCGCTTCTTGCCGTTCTGCCAGCCCCAGTTAGGGTTGTAGAGGTTGTCGCCGGTCAGATCGAAGATCTCCTGATATGTGCCTGAGGTAGCAGCGCGCTGTGTCGGTGCGCCCCATGCGGTCAGTGTCAGCGAGTGAGCCTGGTTGAACACCTTCTCGAGCGAGAGGAACAGGCCGGCCGACTTATACCATGTGCCGGGCACCACACCCTCGTCGCTCCAGCGGCCGATCGCGCTGACTGTCAGGCCCCAGCCGTCGCGGCTCATACCGGTCGAGTAGGTAGCCATAGCGCGGAGCATATAGTTGGAATTGGTGTAGGCTACCGAGCCATTGAAGCCGGGAGCATAGGTCGAAGTGGTTGTATTGTAATTGGTTGCACCACCGATGCTGCCGAAGCCGAATGCCGCTGCATCCATACCGATTGAGGTAGTCTTGTTGCGGAAGGCTCGGCTGGTCATGCCGCCGAGTGATGCGAAGTTAAACTGTCCGCGGATCAGATCGTTAAACTCCATACCGTTCATGTAGACAGTCTGGTAGGAGCTCTCGTAGCCACGATACTTGAAGTACATCGGGCCGAAATTGTAGCTGGCAGTGTTGTAGTAGACATTGTCGCTTGATCCCATCAGGGCGTTGACAGTCTGAGAGTTGCCATCTTCATCCTCGAGTGTGTTCTCGTCGAAGTACATGTCCTGGCTTTCTTCGATGTAAAGAGCGTCGCCACCCTTGTTGGCGAGTGTAATATTTAACGAATAAGTCTGGCCATCAGCGACTTCAGCATCGAAAGCTGCGTCAGGATACCCGTAGGCGATGACGACGCCACGAACTGTGCCGGGAGTCAGATTGCTGATTGAAAAATCGCCGGCAGGGCCGGTTGTGACTGTGACGCCTTGCTCGCTGATAGTAACGAGCGCTCCGGCAATCGGACTTCCCGTATCAGCGTCTACCACGCTACCGCTCAGACGTGCGGTCTGGGCCATCACGGGGAGAACTGCCGATAACAGTAACATTACAAACAGTTTAAGTCTCATTTTTTTATTTATTGATTGGTTAAATTATTCCTTCTTTCAGGTCCCGGCAGTGAATCAGATAATCATTACATACGAGCCCCGCCGATTCCAATCAACAAATTTATAACAAATCTTTGATACTCACAACACGTTTTCACAATTCTCTCCCCATTAAGTATCATTAAGTTAATCCCCTTTTTCCCCTATCTGTCAGTGCCGTCGACGGTCAAACGCCCAACGTCACACTCTGCCACGGGCTGATCGGCGCACCAAGTGCCTGATGACCATGACATTTGACAGCGTCAGTACCACCAATACCCCACAGGCTATCAGCAACATAGGCATCACACTCCCCTCCTCGGCCGATACCGACTCGATACCGTTGCTCCAGAAGTGGCGCACAGCGAAAACGGCCACGACAGCCAGCACGACCACCAGCAGATTGACCGTAGCCACAAGGCGATAGTAATACCCGGCCACGCTCCCCGGAGTGTAGCCCAGTAGAATCAGGTCGCGGAGCTTCTCGCGGCTCTTCTGCACGAGCAGGAAGATGCTGAGCATCAGTATAAAGAATGCTAATATGGAGATGAGCACACCGACCCCTATGACGATTCCGGTGATCAGCCGCAGGAAGTAGGCTGAGTCTGACGATGACATCTTGTCGCCGGCCACCTCGTATGAGTTTTCCTCCATAAATGCCTTTATTTCAGGATTGCCCGGATCGCTTACCTCGAGGATCAGACGCGAAGGCCCCTTGACCGGAGCGCCGGAGGCATAGCGGTCGTTGGCCCACGTCATAAACGACTCAGGAACAGCGATTGTGTTGATGCGTGAAGAGAATCCGGCAATATAGGCTTCGAGGTAGATGCGCTGAGTGCCGTCGATGATTATCAGGCTGAGCGGTACAGCCGAGACCGTGCGCTCCGAGACTGTCGGGAATCCGTAAGAAGCCGCAAATCCGAAATTAAACAGGGTCAGATAGTCCTTTGACAGCACGATCGGCACTCTGGGCTGCGGTCCACCATAAGGATTCGGCTCCCAGTCCCACCCTTCAGGCAGCTTGTCAAAGAAACGGTCAGGCAGACTCTCAAAGAATGCGTCCGTCGAGATGCCGCGCAAGGGCATCGAGAAGCCGGTATTGCCTACCGCTCCCGGAGCCAGGTTGACCTTGATCACCGACTCAAATCGCGAGGCCGTAAACTCCCCTACCGACTCTACCCAGGGCTGCTCCCTGATCTCCTCAAGCTCGCGATTGGTGAAGTTAGGGCGCGAGCCTATCCCCTTGATTTCTCGGGAGATAACTAGATAGTCGCGGCCGAGGCTTGAATCAGCAGTAGAGTAAGCTGCCTTGACATCGGTGTAGAACTGGACGGCCGTCAGCACGATAGCCAGCCCCACAAAGTTGGCCAGCGCATAGCCCAGTATCTGGCCGGCTGAAATATTGCGTTTGAGCAGTCGCCATACGGGCGATTGAGTCCGGATCATAGATTGAGTGTTTGGTAGTTAGTCAGACGCAGGTTGTTGCCGACGGATGTCGCGATTATTGCGGCGCCTTGAGCCGATGCCTCCCCCTCGATCATCTCGGCCACGACAGCATTGTTGCGCTCGTCGAGGTGGCTGACCGGCTCGTCGAGGAGCAGAAAAGCGAATGGCTGACAGAGCGTCCGGACTATCGCCACGCGCTGCTGCTGGCCGATGCTGAGCAGTCGGGCCGGCTTGTCAGCCTTGTGAGCGATGCCGAGTCTGTCGAGCATCTCCATGATAGCCGCCCGGCTCTTGAAGCCGGTCAGGCGATTCTTGATATCGATATTCTCCATGACGCTCAGCTCCGGGAAGATGCGCATCTCCTGAGGGAGCAGGGCGATACTGCGCTGGCGTATCTCAGCCCAGCGGAGGTCGTCAAATTTCCGTATATCCTCGCCGTCAAACTCTATACATCCCTGATAGTCCGAGCGATTGCCGTAGATGAAGCTGCAGAGCGACGACTTGCCCGTGCCGCTCTGAGCCGCTACGAGATAATGCTCCGGACGCACGAATGTGACCTGACGCATCCAGATGTCACTTTCGCTCCCGGCCGACGATTTCTCGTCGCCGAGGGCAAAAATGTCTGGCATGACGTCATGGAGCGATATTGTCTTCAGGTCCAAAGTCAGCGGATTATACGTTCTAAGATAGTAGTGAGCAGAGCGTTCTTGGTGTCAGTCAGATGTAGCTGACCTTCAGCACCCTCCTCATTGATGATCATATCGGCCTGAATGCCGCAATCCATCCCGCTAAGCTGCATGGCAAGACCATCAGAAGGTAGATTCACATACATACCGAAGGCGGAGCCTACAAGCGTCTTGGCGCTTGCGAAACCGCGGCGGCTATCGAGGGGAGCGGTTGACACCACAATCTGACCCTTTTCGTAGGCCACATAGAGAGTCACATTGCCCATATGCTCTACCGGCACATCGATCGAGTAGCCTGTACCCTGCTTTTTGCCGCCGATAAGGGGGAGCATGGAGAGCAGATTCTCGGCAGTCTCCTTCTCAAAGCCAACGGCAAGAGTCACATTCCATGCCGGCAGATTCGCGATATCAGTCATTGAAGTCGGCACAGTGGCGCCAAGCACTATTGATCCCTCCAGGCCATTAAGCACCTCCTCGGCTATTGACTTTACAAACGGCTCCAGCTTGACGAGACTCAGGATAGTCTGGATATCAGCCTTGTTGGGGCATCCGAGAGCCATCACGATATTAGCGTCGGCAGGGATCATCGAGAAGTCAGCAGCCGAGATGGGCTGTCCGAGGTCCTTTGAGTCATAGCTCTGCTTGACAAACTCCTTGTCGTAGGCCCTCATTTCACCCTTCATCTTGCCGCCGTCAAGCACGAGATTGACTCCCGCATAGGCGATTTTCATTCCTTCAGGCATCTGCACGAGACCCATCCTGGTCAGAGCCTCGTAATTTATGATGGCATTGACCGTACCGGCCGTCAGTACATCGAGACACTTTCGATTGGAAGCCACCGAGCCTGTCTCGACAGCCTGAGTGTAATCATTCATGACAGTATTGGGCGATGATGCGACCCACATCTGATTGTCACGGATCATGAAGTAGACCGGCGTGTCATCAGCCTCACTGTAATAGATGTCATACTTTCCCACCTCCTCGGCCTTCTCGCGGCCCTGATTGCTGTAGGCAGAGGCATCGATCTCTGAAATATCAAATTTCTTCAGCTTTTCGTCCTGAAATTCAGTGACGACAAACTCCCTGTCAGTAAGTGGAGCAGTGAAAAACACTTCGCTGCCATTATCCACCGAGAGAACGACATTCTCCATGTCGACCGCCGCGAAGATCTTGTCAAGCAGCTCGTCATTGACTTCGGGAGCCTCATCAGCCACCTGGTCGATGACCTCCTGGAGCACCTTACCCGGCTTGAATTTGCCTCCCGAAAAGTCGGCGCCGGCATTCTCTGCCACAGCCTTGAGATCCACACGCATGAGCACAACCGCATCCATGCTGATGTGCTGATACATCTCGTTAGCTGCCTCTGAGGCAGTTACTGACTTATTGTCGCCGCTACATCCGGCCAGGAGTGTTGTCACGAACAGACCGGCTACTACCGGCATTCCAAAAATTTTCTTGAGATTCATAGTCATAATAGTTAGTGTCGCAAATATAATGTTTTTTCTCTGAATGTCAGCGGCAGAAACAGTTTAAGTTGACTTTTACCGAATATTAATGTATCTTTGTAGTTACTATGAACTCCGAACAAATCGATACAGCTCCTCTGGAGCCCGCTTTATACCTCTTCCCGGTGCCTCTGAGCTCCGGCCCGACCGACCTTGTCCTCCCCGAGCACAATATCCGCTTCCTGATGCAAGTCAAGCATTTCATCGTCGAGAATATCCGCTCGGCGCGCCGCTTCATCAAGCTCTGCGACCGCTCGATCGACATCAACACGCTCTCCTTCGTCGAGCTCAATCGCCACACCAATCCGCTCGACATCCCCTCCATGCTCGATCCGCTGACCGCCGGCGAGCCGATGGGCGTCATCTCCGAGGCCGGCTGTCCCGCCATAGCCGATCCGGGAGCCGATGTCGTAGCGCTGGCTCAGCGCAAAGGCCTTAAGGTCGTACCCCTCGTCGGGCCCTCAAGCATCCTTATGGGGCTGATGGGATCCGGATTCAATGGCCAGTCATTCGCCTTCGCCGGCTATCTGCCCATCGACCGCGACGCACGCAATGCCACCCTCCGCACATTCCGCCAGCGCATCGAGCGTGAGGCTCAGACGCAGATCTTCATCGAGACCCCCTATCGCAACAACAAGCTGATAGCCGAGCTCGCCGAAGCCCTCCCCTCCACCCTCCGCCTTTGCGTCGCCGCCGATATCACCGGCCCGACCGAATCGATCATCACACGTCCCATCGCCGACTGGCGTAAAGCCAAGTACGACTACTCCAAGACCCCGGCCATCTTCCTCCTCTACAGATGACCCTCACCAAGCCCCTACTAAATGCCACGATACAGCAAAAAACGCGTCACAAAAACGCAGGACCTGCCCTCGCTCTTCGATACATTCGATACCATCGACTTCGGACTCCCGGAGCCTAAAGCCATCGAGCTCCCCGGCCTCGACCGCCATGTACGCAACATCAAGTCGACCCTCGAAGCTCGCCGCGCAGCCACCCCCGTCCCCGAAGCGCCCGGAGCCACCGATCGCGTCCTGTTCATATCCTTCGGAAGCGGCTCGAGCGGCAACTCTGCCTATATCGGCACCCGCGACGAGGGCCTCCTCATCGATGCCGGCGTCGACCAGAAGTTTGTCAAGGACGAGCTGATGCGCAACGGCATCTCCCCCTCAGCCCTCCGCGGCATCATCGTCACCCATGACCATGGCGACCATGTGCGCTACGCCTACGGCATGCTCCGCCAGCTCCGCACCTGCGGCCTCTATTGCACACCACGCACACTCAACGGCATCCTCCGCCGTCACAGCGTCTCGCGCCGTCTCAAGGACTTCCATCACGCCATCTATAAGGAGATTCCCTTTCAGCTCGCCGGTTTCGAGATCACCCCGTTTGAGGTGGACCATGACGGCACCGACAATGTCGGCTACCACATCACCCGCCCCGGATTCAACTTCACCATAGCCACCGACCTGGGTCGCATAGGCGAGCGGGCCGACTTCTATCTGCGCCGGGCCGAGTATATCATGATCGAGAGCAACTATGACCTCGACATGCTCCGCCGCGGCACCTACCCCGAATACCTCAAGGCACGCATCATAGGCGCCACCGGCCATCTTGACAACGCCGTCACGGCAGCCTATCTCGCCTCCATCTATCGTCCCGAGCTGAAATACGTCATGCTCTGCCATCTGAGCCACGACAACAACACACCGGATGTAGCCGTCAACACTATCACTGAGTCACTTGCAGCCATCGGCGTGACCGTCGGCGACGGCTCCAACTCTCCCCTCTCGCTCAAAGCTCAGCTCCAGGTGCGCCCCCTGCCCCGCTTCGACTCCACAGGCCTCATCACCTTCCGCCTCTGACCCCCTGCTGTTGAGACACATATATACGTAAATGGTAGCCACGCCACCATCGCGTAGCTACATCAGCAATACATAATTTTACAACAAAAATCTCAGTCCTTGCTTTTCAACAGCCACTCGACCTCCTGCTTTAGAACAGGAAGGTGCTTTATGACTATCGCCCAAATTATCTCATTGTCTATACTGTCGTAGCTATGGATGATTAGATTTCGAGTATTGACGATATTGCGGGCTGCCGTAATCTGCACATCGGGATTCAAGCGCAATACCCGGTTTACAGCTTCGCCTATGATACCAATATTACGCTCAATAAACTTTCGAAATACACGATCTGAACAGAAGACACTGAACTTCCTGCCTCTCAGCGCCGATTCCTCCTCTATTTCCACGATAGAATCATGTATATCACAAAGATGCTTTCGGATATTATCATCCATATATCAACACCTTAGTAGCATCCAACTCTTTCCGGAAATACCGATTTTTGATAGAATCATTGCAGACAAGATCAACATCGCGGCTAAACATTGACTTCAACTCACTCGCAAAGTCAAAATAATTATCAGCATAATCTTGCAGATCAATTTGAGACTTGTCGAAACTTACCGCGAGGTCAACATCGCTTTGGGCATTGAAACGCGACGTCAGTATCGACCCGAACACCCACAATTTCGCCACCTTATGCTTTTTACACAAGGCCACGATCTTATCCATATTAAGCTCTATCAACTTCATGTCGGCAAATATAAGAAATTTTTTCTACTCCGCAAGCATGTTGATAATACCGCCTCCATCGCTCAAGAGAACGTAGCCGAGAGAGTGCGCAGCGCCCGTTCGGCACGTACGCCACGGTAGAGTATGTCATAGACAGCATCCAGGATCGGCATATCCACACCATAGCGGGCATTGATCTCATGCATACACTTGGTGCCGTAATACCCCTCGGCCGTCTGCTCCATCTCCATGCGGGCCGATCTCACTGAGTAGCCGCGTCCGATCATAGAGCCAAAATTATGGTTGCGCGAGAATCGCGAGTAGGCCGTCACGAGCAGGTCACCCAGATAGACAGAGTCGCAGATATTGCGCCCCGCGACAGGAGCAGCCGCATCAAGGAAGCGCCCCATCTCGCGGATAGCGTTGGAGGCCAAAAGCGCCATCAGATTGTCGCCACGCTTCGCGCCATGGATCACACCGGCGGCAATCGCGTAGACATTCTTGAGCACGCCGGCATATTCTATTCCGTTGACATCCCTGCTGACTATCGCGCGGCTATTGCCCGACTCAAGCAGTCGGCTGAATGCCTCCCCCTTAGCCTGGTCGCCACACCCCACGGTGAGAAATGACGGGCGGTCGAGGGCTACCTCCTCAGCGTGACACGGACCGCTGACTACCAGCATATTCTCGCGCCGGATACCAAACCGCTCATGCATATAGTCGGTGACGAGCATATTCTCGCCCGGGACTATGCCCTTGATAGCTGTCACGATCGACCTTCCGGAGATATCCGTCTCGATCTTGTCGGCATGGTCCTTGAAGTATGGCGACGGCATAGCCAGCAGCAGAGTGTCGGCCAGACGGCAAGCCTCGTTGATATCGTCGGTAAAAATAATGCGTTCGACGTCAAATCTCAGATCAGTCAGATAGGCCGGATTGTGGCGCAGACGCTTGAAATCGTCGATGCGATCCTGCCGACGCATATACCAATAAATTGTCTCACAATTCTTTAAAAGCAGGCTGGCGAGAGCTGTCGCCCAGCTCCCGCCACCCATTACCGCTATATTTCCTGGAAATGTCATCTTTGTAAGTTATGGATGGTACGTTTATGATATAACGCACCGGAGCCCCTTACTGTTCTTTGCCGGCTGCTTCGATCCATGCAGCCACCCCTTCCTGACCGGGATTGGCGAGACCGAGCTTGAATTTCTTGTTGATGCCGCACAGCTCCTGGAAGAGCTTGCCGGCACCCGCCTGACCGAGCATCTCGACAGTCAGCACGCCGGCCTTGTGGAGCGGTGCCACCCATTCGGCGGGAACACCCACAGCAGCAAATGCCTCCTCACCATCGCGGCGCTGCACCTTCTCGGGGCGCATCTGCGGGAAGAAGAGCACCTCCTGAATCGTGGTCTGGCCGGTCATCACCATCACCAGACGGTCGATGCCCATGCCCATGCCTGATGTCGGAGGCATAGCATACTCCAGCGAGCGCACAAAGTCCTGGTCGATGATCATGGCCTCATCGTCACCCTTGTCGGCGAGCTTCATCTGCTCTACGAAGCGCTCATACTGGTCGATCGGGTCATTGAGCTCAGAGTAAGCATTGCACAGTTCCTTGCCGTTGACCATCAGTTCAAAGCGTTCGGTCAGCTCGGGGTTGTCGCGGTGCTTCTTGGTCAGCGGCGACATCTCGATGGGATAGTCGGTGATAAAGGTAGGCTGGATATACTTGCCCTCGCTCGTCTCGCCGAAGATCTCGTCGATGAGCTTGCCCTTACCCATTGTGTCGTCGATTTCGATATTGAGCTTCTTGCAGACGCCGCGCAGAGCCTCCTCGTCCATGCCGGTGATATCGATGCCGGTATTCTCCTTGATAGCGTCGATCATAGTCACGCGGCGGAAAGGAGCCTTGAACGAGATCACATTGTCGCCCACCTTGACCTCTGTTGTGCCGTTGACATCCATGCAGATCTTCTCCAGAAGCTGCTCGGTGAATGTCATCATCCAGTTATAGTCCTTATAGGCCACATAGATCTCCATGCAGGTAAACTCGGGGTTGTGTGTGCGGTCCATACCCTCATTGCGGAAGTTCTTGCCGATCTCATAGACACCCTCGAAGCCGCCCACGATCAGACGCTTCAGATAGAGCTCGGTCGCGATACGCAGGTAGAGCTCGATATTGAGCGAATTGTGGTGAGTGATAAACGGGCGTGCCGAAGCGCCGCCGGCTATCGACTGCAGGATCGGAGTCTCGACCTCCATATAGCCGTGGCTATTGAAGAACTCTCGCATCGAATTCAGCACCTTCGTACGCTTGATGAAGATGTCCTTGACACCGTCATTGACGATCAGATCGACATAGCGGCGGCGATAGCGCAGCTCGGGGTCATCAAAAGCATCGTAGGTGACGCCATCCTTCACCTTAACAATCGGGAGAGGACGGAGCGACTTGCTCAGCACCACCAGCTCCTTGGCGTGGATCGAGATCTCTCCCGTCTGAGTGCGGAACACATAGCCCTTCACCCCTACGAAGTCGCCTATATCGAGAAGCTTCTTGAACACCACATTATACAGATCCTTATCCTCGCCCGGGCAGAGCTCGTCGCGGTTGACATAGACCTGAATACGTCCGGTCGAGTCCTGCAGCTCCATAAAGGCAGCCTTACCCATGATGCGGCGACCCATCACACGTCCGCCTACGACTACATCGCGCTGTGGAGCATCGTCCGAAAATGTCGATTTGATCTCTTCGGCATGAGCGTCGACAGGCCATTCAGCTGCCGGATAAGGGTCTATACCAAGGCGGCGCATCTCGTCGAGCGAGTTGCGGCGTACGATTTCTTGTTCACTGAGTTCGAGAATATTCATATCTGGAGTGTAATTATGTTAACAAATCTTGACGTATTACAGTCATAATACATTGCAGACTGCAAATTTACAAAAAAACGCCGACATCCCCTCACCCTCCCGCCAAAATCTCACCTTTCTCCCTCTATATACGCTCACCGAAGCTACACCCCACCAAAATATCACAACCTAACGACCGGCATCACCTAGTATTCTTTTCATACAGGTGCCATACTTCGACTACATGCAACACACCCCTTGTAGACTTACTGACTAACATGTGATTCGACATCCGGTTCGAAACGTCACAAAAGTTTTTTCATCACATTGAAGCGTTCGTAGAACGCTGATTTTGCATAACCGGTGCGCGCCGAAGCCCAAAAAGGGCTGGCGCCCCCGGATATTCGCCACCACCTCACCCATGGCATCCGGAGGAGGCTGATTACAGCAGTTCACTTCAGCTATCAACATCGCCCTCTACACCCTGAAAGAAGACGCTCTATAACACGTCAGCAACCGGGCCATAAGCAAAGCGCTCCGGCCGAATCGGCCGGAGCGCTCGTATTAGCAGTCTGACGGCTTCCGGTTAGAAGTCGAAGACGAATGTGGTCACAGAGTGGGGCTCGCAGAAGAGCTGGTCGCCCACCTTGAAAAATTCCTGATAGAGATTCTTCTTGGCGCTGGTGGTGTAGCGATGGATAGCCTGCGGGTTGGCCTCAAACTGGTTGTAGACATTGAAGAGAGCATTTTCGTCATTGTAGTTGGTTATGACGAATACCAGACGCTTCGATGTCGGTGAGAGCCATGCTGTGCCGAAGAAGTCCTTTGTTTCGTCGAGAGCGAGCTCTACGCGCTGGAAGCCGGGACGGATATAGAGGCTGTAGTTACCGAGCACCCAGAGGTTGGGGTTAGCCTGGAGCGTGCCGGGAGTAGTCCAGTTTGATCCGTAGTTGCCGTCGACGGGAGTTGAGAAGATGAGCTCGAAGCGGTTCTTCTGGCCCCATGCCTCTACACCGAATGCTGTCCAGTAGCTCCACGATGTTACGCCGGCCACAGTGAAGTCATTGTGTATGATACGCGAGACATACATAGCGAGGTCGAGCTCGGTAGCTCCCTCATAGCCACCGACGAGGTCGGCGGGTGCGTCGCCCAGGAGGGAGAGCTCGGTCTGCCATACGCGCACACCCTTCTGCTTGGCCTTGTCGGCGAGCTGCTGGCGCACGCTGCGCATCTCATTCCAGGTGTTGTATGTCCAGTAAGAGTGGCCGCAGACGAGGTTGTCCACGCGAGAGAGGTCTCCCACGTAGGCCTCATTGCCCGGAGTGAAGAGCTGGTCGATTACGTTAGCCTGATTATTGCCCTCACTGTAGAGAGCGGCATACGAGCCGGCCTCACCCAGGAGGATGTTGGTCGGGATCGAGTGAGCGTCAAATGCGGTCTGCATAGCGCGTGCGAGCTTAGCCACCTCGGTATTAAACCATGATGAGCCCTCCTGATTGTCGCCGTCCCATGAGTACTGAGGCTCGTTGACGGGTGACACATGCGAGATGTTATAGCCTTCGCCGTCGAAGTGTTCGGCTACGGTAGCCATATACTCTGCAAAGTCGTCATAGCAGTCATCCTTGAGATTGGTGTGGCCATTGTTAGGCTCGCCGATCTTGGTAGCGAGGCCATTCTTTGTCCAGTAGACGAGAGGTGAGTTGCTGAAGAGCACGAAATTCTCCACGCCATTGTTCTTCGCCTGCTGCATGAAGTAGCGCTGGCCGACACAGTTGTTCCAGTTGTAAGAACCGTTGGCGTCGAGGTAGCACTCAGCGCGGTTGGTCACATTGACGATCTGTGACTCGGCGCCCTGCTCGGCAGAGCCGCCACCAAGGTTGACACGCCACATCGACAGGCCGATACCCTGAGGCTGGCCACCTACGATCTTGCGTGAGAAAAGCATGTTGGCCGCATCGGCACGGTTGGAGCCCCAGTACTGGCCGACAAACTCGCCGAGCCAGCAGTCGCTTGCTCCGATACCCTCCATGGTCTGATAGCCGGTCTCTGTGTTGACGGTGATATTGACAGTCTTGGAGGTGCCGGTGGGCTTCGGCGATACGATATTCTCGGGGACATCGATATCATCGGAAGGTGTGCCGGGCAGGTGCTTGGTTGACTCGCCTGAAGGCTCGTCAAAACAGCCGGTCATAGCAAGCATCAGCGTGCCGGCTGCCATATATTTGATTACTTTCATTGCTGTTGATCTATTAAGATTGTGACATTATCGGATGATTACCAACCGGGATTCTGTACGATAGCACCATTTGAGTGCTGGATTTCATACAAGGGGATGGGATAAAGCAGGTCGCGATCCTCGCGGAAACGTGTTCCCTTGTCGGAGGGCTCGATCTGGTTCCAGCTCTCATACATATCGGCAGTGGTGCCGGTATTGTATTTGACGAACGAGCCGTTGGGACCCATCACATTGCACATCATCTTCTTGCCGTTAGCGCAGTCCCAGCGGCGCAGGTCGTAGAGGCGGCACTGCTCGTGGGCGAGCTCAAGGCGGCGTTCGGCGCGGACAGCGTCGCGAAGCTCAGTGCCGGTAGCGGTCACAGGAGCAAGGCCTACGCGGGCACGCACCTGATTGAGAGCATCCTGAGCCTCGGCTGTAGCGCCGGTCTCAGCGCAAGCCTCCGCATACATCAGCAGGACGTCGGCATAGCGGAGCACACGGTGGTTGAGAGGAATCTTGTCAAGATTGTAGACCTCGGGACGGTCTTCCAGCGGCACGAAGTATTTGCGGATGATACGTGCCGACTTGTGCTGCGCAGGGTCAATCAGATAAGTAGTGCTGAGCATGATGTCGGTCCAGCCGAAATCCTGCTTATAGCCGATAAACTTAGCATTCTTGTTGCCGCCGGAGTAGGTGGAAGAGTTGTTCTGGATAAACTTGATAAACTGATTTTCACCTGCGATCGATGTGCAGCCGGTCTTGATGATTGTCCAGCGCAGGCGCTCTGTGTCGCCGGCAGCGAGGAAGGCATTCTCCAGGTCAGAAGTAGGCTGGCCCCATGACCATCCGTCGCCGACGCCGTTACGGCAACCGGTCACGATAGTCAGCGCGCCACCAAGTGCGTAGGTGTCGCCGCCATACATCTGCTGAACTTCGAAGAGCGACTCCTTGGAGTTGTTGAATTTCACGCTCCATACATCGCCGAAGTTAGCGAGGAGTTCATATTCGCCCTCGTCTATGATTGTCTTGAGAGTAGCCTTAGCCTCCTCCCATTTGCCCTGATAGAGCTGAGCCTTGCCGAGGATACCGAGAGCGGCGCCACGTGTAGCGCGGCCCATGTCGGCGGCTGCCCACTCGCTGCGCTGTGGGAGCACCTCGGCAGCTTCCTTGAGCTCCTTCTCGATAAATTCGTAGCACTCCTCCTGAGTAGAGCGGCCCAGACCCGAAGTGTTCTGGCCGTAGCTGGTCATCATGGGGACACCGCCGAAGTTGCGCACCAGGTCAAAGTAGAAGAATGCGCGCAGGAAGCGTACCTCAGCCAGGCGGAGAGCCTTTTCATTCTCATCCATGCTGGCGCCGGGGATGCGCTCCAGAGCCACATTACAGGTGTTGATACCCTGATAGCGGGCGCCCCAGAAGTTCTGGAGGATACCCTGCTCGGGGCCGTTAGGCATGAAGTGGGTTGTAGTCTGATAGCCGTCGTCCTGGGTGGTGTTACCGTCCCAGAGGTCGTCGGTAGTCATGTCCGACATCAGCCAGGTGTTGTAGATCTGCCACCAGCCACCGCCCTTGGCGATCTCAAAGTAGCAGCCGCCCACGTAGGAATTGACCTCGTCGGCTGTCTGGAAATATGTGTCGAGGTTCTCAGTGCCGCGTACATCTTCGGTCAGGAAGTCGTCACATGAGCTCAACGCTAATGCTGCGCCGATGGCAGCAAAGAATATCTTGTTAATTTTCATGATCTCTTAGAATTTGAAGTCAATACCTATGAGGAATGTGCGGGGGTTGGGGTAGTTGTTATAGTCGATACCCGTTGCGATAGCGCCACCGTTCTGGAAGGGCACCTCGGGGTCCATACCGGTATAGTCGGTGATGGTGAAGAGGTTTTGAGCCGATACATAGAAGCGGAGGTTGTATTCCTTCATGAAGCTCTTCGGCAGGGTGTAGCCCAGAGTGAGGAGCTTGCAGCGGAAGTAGCTGCCATCCTCGACGAAGAAGCTTGACACGCGTGAATAGTTCTGGTTGAGGTCATTGTAGGAGAGACGCGGGATGTCAGTCTTCTGACCCTCATAGCTCCATGCCTTGTCGAGAGTGCCGCGATAGACATTCTGGCCGCCGCCACCCGAGTAGCGGGTCTTCTGAATGTTGAAGATATCATTGCCGAATGTGCCGTAGAAGTTGGCGGTCAGGTCGAAGTCCTTATACCAGAGGCTCATGTTGAGGCCGAGGTTAAGATCGGGATAGGGGTTGCCGATGAATGCCTTGTCGGCTTCATTGAGCGAGCCGTCATGGTTGAGGTCGGCGAAGATCAGGTCACCGGGCTGAGCGTCGGGCTGGATGAGAGCTCCATGCTGGTTGGTGTGAGCATAGACATCAGTCCAGTTCTGGAAGATACCGAGGCACTTGTAGCCGTAGAAGCGGGAGATGAGAGCATTATCGTCATTGCGGATGATGCTTTCAGGCATGCCGCTGCCGTCGAGGATAGGACCATCGCCGGTGAATTTCAGACCCTTATTGCGAACGCCCGACATCTGTACGCCGATGCTGTAGCGGAAGTCCTTGCCTACCTGGTCATTCCATTCTACGGCAAGTTCCCAACCGCGAGCACGCATCGAGCCGATGTTCTGAGTCACGCTACCCATCCACTGGGGCAGACCCATGATCAGCTGTGACTGCTTGCCATACAGCATGTCGTGTGAAGTCTTCTGGTAGATATCGGCTGTGATGTTGAGTCGGCTGTTGAAGAGAGAGAGATCGATACCGAGGTTGAGGTCCTCGACGGTCTCCCACTTGAGGTTGGGGTTACCCATAGAGCCCATGATTGTTGAGGGGTAGCGGTTCTGGGGCGTACCGAATACATAGTTGACATTGGCAATAGTGGTCAGGTAAGCGCCTGAGCCGATTGCCTGATTGCCGACCTGGCCCCAGCCAAAGCGGATCTTAGCGTTGTTGAGCCAGTCGCGGGTGCCTTCCATAAATTTCTCCTGTGAGAGGCGCCATGCCAGTGAGATTGAGGGGAATGTGCCGTATTTATTGCCGGCGGGGAAGCGGCTTGAGCCGTCGACGCGGACTGAAGCTGTCAGATAGTAGCGCTGATCGAAGTTATACATCACACGTCCGAGGAATGATGCGAGCGATGTAGAGCCTGCCGAGCCGCTGGCAAACTGGTCGCCGATACCGGCTGACACCTCATGCAGCAGAGAGCTTGAGCCGGGGATGTCCTGGCGTGAAGCGTTGGCCCACCAGTCCTGATATTTTTCAGCCGTGAAGCCTACCATTGCAGTCAGGTTGTGCTTGCCGGCGAATGTGTCCATATAGGTAAGGGTGTTGTTCCATGTCCAGTTAAGTCCGTCGCTGTAGTTGCGGTAGACACTGTTGTGATCGCTCTGCTCGAGGGCGTCGATATGGAATTTGTAGTTATAGCCGTCAGCGCGCTGATACCAGGCGTTGATACCAAACTGTGTGCGGAATGTCAGCTTCTCCCATGGCTTGATCTCGATGTAGGGGTTCATCAGAAGAGCCATCTTGCGGGTGTGGTCGTCATAGCGGGCGAGCGATGCCGCGGGGTTCCACTCCTGGTTGTTGTAGGAGCGCTGATAGTCGTTCATCGGGTTCTCGGGGTCCCACTCCGAGCGTGGACGGAAGACGGGAGTAGTCGGGTCCATAGCCATAGCCGCGGCGAAGAGGTTGGGAGAGTTTTCCCAATTCTCCATGTTGGGCGCGATATCGAGGCCGGCCTTGACATATTTGTTGAAGGTGTACTCAGTGTTCAAGCGCACATTGAGCTTATCCCAATAGCCTACGTCAAACTGTGAATTGTTCTTGAAGTAACCGATAGAGAGGCTGTAGACGAATTTATCGTTACCGCCGCGGATGCCGAGAGCGTAGTTCTGGATCAGCGCTGTCTCATTGACAACCTCGTTCCACCAGTCCGTGCCGTCCACGTCAGCATAGTCCACATAGGGTGAGTTCCAGGGAGCGATACGTCCGTCATTTGCATAACGCTTGAGGAATACCTGCTCATACTCATGTGCCCATGCCACTTTGGGTTTGGTCATGGTCTGCCAGCCGATGCTTGCAGAGAAGTCTACCTGCACGGCGCCGGCCTTACCTTTCTTGGTGGTGATGATGATTACACCGTTAGAAGCGCGTGTACCGTAGATGGCTGATGCAGAAGCGTCCTTGAGCACTTCCATCGACTCGATATCGTTAGAATTGATGAAGTTGATGTTGGAGGTGTTCAAAGGCACGCCGTCGACCACATACAGAGGGGTAGAACCATTGACAGAGGTGATACCGCGGATGATTACCTTAGGAGTAGTACCCGGGCCGCCGCCTGATGCGATCTGCACACCCGACACCTTGCCCTGGAGAGCGTCCATGGCATTGCCGGTGGTCACCTCGGTGATATCCTCAGCCTTGACCGTAGTGATTGAACTGGTGAGGTCAGAGCGCTTTACCTGGCCGTAGCCCACTACGACTACCTCATCCAGGAGCGAAGCCTGCTCATTCATCACCACATTGATTACATTGCGTCCCTCTACACGCACTTCGAGCTTCTCATAGCCCAGTGCCGAGAAGGTGAGGGTGCCGTTGGCAGGCACATTATTGAGGGTAAAGTTACCGTCGATATCGGTCGGTGTACCGATCGTGGCTCCCTTCAGTATGACTGTAGCGCCGATGATCGGCTCGTCGTCGGTAGCCGATGTGACGGTGCCAGTCACTGTGATCTGACCCCACGCTACCAAGCCTATGAGCGACAGACCTATGGATGTTAAGAATTTTTTCATGATTGGTGAGTTTCGTGATTTTTGGTTATTAACGGGAGGTCTGCCTTATTTGCGTACCATCTTGATGCGCTCGGCGTGGATGTCGAGAGTCACGATGTAGGTGCCTGCTGCAGGGTGAGGATTGATTTTCACCCAATTGTCGGGCACGAAGTTCTTGCGATATGCCTCGTCAGCGCCCCATGTCTCCATGTTGAAGGGGTAAGGTGCATCGGGATACATATATTTATACTCATCTTCGGGGATGTTGATATACTTCCACTGGAAGAAGTCAGCATTGCCGGTGAACATGATATTGTCCGGGAAGTAGAGGCCATACCACATGCACTTGCTCGGGTCGGCTGACTCGTCGACACGCCATGCAGCGTAGTTCCACCAGCCATGTGAGTGCCAGTTGTGGATGATGAATTTCAGAGCGCCGTCATCGTCGAATGTGTCAGACTTCATGCTCCATTCCAAGGTGAAGAGGTTGGAGTTGTTCTTGTCCTGCTCCATTTCGAGCACATTGTCAGGACCGGAAGCGGGACCGAAGTAGAACTTCTGCATCCAGGGGTCAGCCACATTCCAGTCTACCCATGTGTTGAGCATGTCGCCGCCATACTGCATGTGGGTCACGGGGCTCACAGCTTCTGAGGGAGCATAGGTAGTTGTCTCGTAAGAGCGGTTCCAGGTGTCGACAGTGATTTCGTAGTAGACGCCTGCCTTGTCGAGCACAAGCTTGTTCTCCTGCTCGAGGTCATCGCCGAGCACAGCCGCATTGTCCTTAGAGGGAGCGAAGCAGATGGGGCCGAACGAGCCTTTCTGAGGTATGAAACATACCTGGGTGCCGGCAGTAGCGTTGTAGTAGCGCACGCGATACTTGTAGTTGCCGATATGATCCATAGCCACAGGCACGCCGAATACGTCAGCATTCAGGTCTGACTCATTCTCCACGTCAGCCAGATAGATGACGTCAAAGTCAGGAAGCTCCTGCACATTGATTGTCGACTCGGCTGTCACTGAATGTACGCCGTCGCCATAGTCAGAGTCGTAGGCAGTGATGTAGGCCTTATAGGTAGCTGCCTCGCTGGGCACTTCGATTTCCTCCTTGAAGACGAGGGTAGCGCCATCGCCCCGGAGGGTCTGCGGATAGCCGGGCATCGTGGTCTCTGTCGAGCCTTCGACCTTCTTCAGATCGATGGTCGCATAGTCGATAGTGCGGTTGTCCTCCACCTCAAAGTTGAGTTTCAGTACGGTCTTTTCCTTGATGAGCACGGTGAGGTTTTCATCAGGCTTGATCTTGAAGACGGGGGCAGTGAAGTCGCCATCGAGCGATGCGCTGAATGTCTCCACGGTCTGACGGCCGCCGGCATCGGTCACAGTAATTGTGATCTCAAACACCTCCTCATCGGTGTGGCGTGAGCTCTGCACATTATAGTCAAGTGCATACTCGGTCTGGGGCTCGCCGTAGATAGCCACAAGGTCGATTGTCTTATCCAGATAGAGACCGGGCGACTCCAGGCGGATTGTTGTGATACCATCAGCATCGGTCAGCTGACCCTTGATGTTGATATTCATTCCGGGCTCGATGTGTACTTCTACTCCGTCGAGCGACACAGCAGGTGCCAGACCGTCGACCAGGGGCCACTCATTATCGTCGCTACACGACGTGAAGGCCAGTGCCGATGCTGACAGCAGCATGCTTGCAAACTTTAGGCGTTTACTTACATTCATGTGAAAAGGGTTGGATATTAGGTTAGGTAATAATTAATTGATTTTCATGGGTGTTGACGCCCGCACAAGCCCGCTGCCCAGGGACTTCGGAAGGTGTCTGAATCGGTTATATGTCAGTGGTTTGTTGGGTTTCTTATTGCTTTGGTGCCCCTAAATTATAGAATAATTCTATCTTATAAATTTTTCCTTACAGAATTTAACGATATTTAACCCAAAAACTGTAACACCCCCTTCGCCCGCCCTTCACACAGTCTTATATAACACTATAATCGCTCAACACTAATCCCACACAATCTTGCTCAATATTAATCAATCTTGTTCAATATTAATAATGTATTTGGACATTTGAGGCTTTAGTATTACCTTTGAAGCAAAACACAGAATAACCCGACGACAACAACCCTCTAAAACCACATCCGAATGAGAACAAAATATAGCCGTGTACTGCTCAAACTCAGCGGCGAGTCACTCATGGGCTCGCAAGGCTATGGCATTGACCCCGTGCGTCTCGGCCAGTATGCCGGGCAGATCAAAGCAATAGCCCAAGGCGGCGTCGAAGTAGCAATCGTAATCGGCGGAGGCAACATCTTCCGCGGCCTCCAGGGCGCTTCCAAAGGATTCGACCGCGTCAAAGGCGACCAGATGGGCATGCTCGCTACCGTCATCAACTCACTCGCCCTCAGTTCAGCCCTCGAGTCAGTAGGACAGCCTGCCAAAGTCTTTACCGCCGTCAATATGTTTCCCATCGGCGAGCACTACAGCAAGTGGAAAGCCATCGAAGCCCTCAAGGCCGGCGCCGTAGCCATCATCGCCGGAGGCACAGGCAACCCCTTCTTCACCACCGACACCGGATCAGCCCTCCGCGGCATCGAAGTCGAAGCCGACGTCATGCTCAAAGGCACTCGCGTCGACGGCATCTACACCGCCGATCCCGAGAAAGACCCCACCGCAAAAAAATTCTCCGAGATCACCTACAACGAAGTCTACACCCGCGGCCTCAAGGTCATGGACCTCACAGCCACAGCCCTCTGCAAAGAGAATCACCTCCCCATCGTAGTCTTCGACATGGACACCCCCGGCAATCTCGAAAAAGTCATCGCCGGCGAGCCAATCGGCACATTAGTCTATTAATCAACAATATAAACATATCATCATGCCCGAAGTAAGCGAATACCTCCTTCCCGCCGAGGAGAAAATGGAAATGGCGGTCATATATCTCGACGAAGCTCTCGCTCGCATCCGCGCCGGCAAGGCCAACCCCAAACTGCTCGAAGCCATCCGCGTTGACTATTACGGCAGCGCAGCCCCCATCAGCAATGTAGCCAACATCGCCGTACCCGACGCACGCACCATCACCATCACCCCCTGGGAGAAATCAATGTTTAAAGAGATCGAAAAAGCCATCATAAACTCCGAGCTCGGTATCACCCCCGAAAACAATGGCGAAGTAATCCGCATCTCAATCCCCCCTCTGACCGAAGACCGCCGAAAGCAGCTCGTCAAGCAGTCAAAAGCCGAAGCCGAGACCGCAAAAGTCTCTGTCCGCAACGCCCGCCGCGACGCCATCGAAGGCCTCAAGAAAGCTGTCAAGCAAGGCATGAGCGAAGACATCGAAAAAGATGCCGAAACTCAGGTGCAGAAGCTCCACGACAAATACCTTAAAAAGATCGACGACCTCTTCGCAGCCAAGGAGAAAGAGATCCTGACCGTCTGATCCCCGACATTGAATAATATATACGTTATAAGACTTATAAGAATTATACGCCTTATAAGTCTTATTAACGTACATTGGCCTCACACACCCCCGTTATGCAGACCGTACTGTTTACATCAACCATATTCGGGCCCATACACTCCCGCCGCTTAGGCACATCGCTCGGCGTCAACCTCATGCCGCGCGACGGCAAAGTGTGTAGCTTCGACTGCCTATACTGCGAAGCCGGATTCAACGCCCAAGGCACCGGAACATCCGGACTTCCCGACCGCCTGGAGGTACGCACCCTCCTCGAGCAGAAGCTCTCAGCCATGAAAGCCGCCGGCGAGCCCCTCGACGTCATCACCTTCTCAGGCAATGGCGAGCCCACACTCCACCCCGACTTCGCAGCAATCGCCGCCGACACCATGGAGCTGCGCGACAAGTATTACCCCGAAGCCAGAGTCTCCGTGCTCTCCAACTCCACACGCATCGACCGCCCCGACATCGTCGAAGCCCTACGCCACGTCGACAACAACATCCTCAAGCTCGACTCAGCCATCGACTCGACAGTCCAAGCCCTCGACCGCCCCGTCTCACCGGCCTATACAGTAGAAAATACCATCCGGCTTCTCAAGCAGTTCGCCGGCCACTGCATCATCCAGACTATGATCCTCCGCGGCCGACATGCCGACCTTACCATCGACAACACCACCGACGCCGAAATCGACGCCCTCATCCAAGCCTATAAAGCCATCGGCCCCGCCGAAGTCATGCTCTACTCAATCGACCGCAAGACACCCGCCGAATGGCTCCAGAAAGTAGAGCGCGACGAGCTCGAGCGGATCGCCGACAAGATACGCAGCCACGGCATAAAGGTCCTGGTGTCATGATGAAGCGCCCCCTCCCCCTCCGCCCCGGCGACAGCATCGCCATCCTATCGCCAGCCTCCGTGATCAACCCCGACTACGTCGACGGAGCCGCCGCGACCATCCGCCGGCTCGGCTACCGTCCCCTCGTCATGCCCCACACCCTCGGCCGCTCCGGCTCCTACAGCGCCACCGCCGCCGACCGCCTCGCCGACCTCACCGACGCCCTCACCGACCCCTCCATCCGCGCCATCATCTGCAGCCGCGGAGGCTACGGCTCAGTACATCTCCTTCTGAGCCTCGCCACCCTCCCCATCGAGAGCGACCCCAAATGGCTCGTCGGCTTCAGCGACATCTCAGCCCTCCACTCCCTGATGGCATCCAAAGGCATCATGTCAATCCACTCCTCCATGGCCCGGCAGCTCGCCGAGGCACCCGACTCCCCCGCCGTCCGCGAGCTCTTCAGCATCATGTCAGGCACCGGCTCCACCCTCACCTGGGAGGCCACGCCCCTCGCCCCCAACCGCCCCGGCACAGCCACAGGCCCCCTCCGCGGCGGCAACATGGCCGTCCTCGAAGGACTCGCCGCCACACCCTTCGACAACTATCCCGCCGGCTCCATCCTCTTCATCGAAGATGTCGGCGAGCCCATCTACAAGATCGAGCGCATGCTCTATCGCCTGAGCCTCAGCGGAGTCCTCTCCCGCATCAGCGCCCTCATCGTCGGCCGATTCACCGACTATCAGCCCGACCGCAACTATCAGGCCATGGAAGCCATGATAGCCGACATGACCGCACGCCTCCCCATCCCCATAGCATTCAACGCCCCCGTCGGCCATATCGGCGCCGACAATCGCCCACTGCTCCATGGCGCCCCAGCCACCCTGACCGTCACCCCCGCCGGAGCCACCCTCACATTCTGACTCCCCCTATACATTATTATATATAGCCCCTCGGCCATCCCCACCATCGTCGACTGCCTAATTATTGCAAAAAACGACTAAAAAACACGGGGCAGCACGCAATTTGAAAAAAAGTTGCTATATTTGCAAGCTGAAATATATTAGAGTTATCATACACTCTAAAATTACCACATTCACTCTAACAATTAATAATCAATCTATAAATCAATCAAAACATGCAAAGCAAAGGAACTTTAGGAAGCCTCGTGGCCGGCATCATCGCCATTTTCCTGGTAATTGTATGTGTGTTCTACCTTTCATTCACGGTCATCAACAACCGCTATGAGAAGAAAGCCACTCAGTATGCCATGGAAACTGTCGGTATAACCGGTGACAGCTCCAACTCTTTCGACAAAGCCCGTCAGGACTACCTCAAGTCGATCGCCGACGAAAAAGTATGGCTCGGCTACACATTCGACGAAGTCCAGAAATGGGGTCTCAACCTCGGCCTTGACCTCAAAGGCGGTATGAACGTCACCCTCCAGGTATCTATGCCCGACATCCTCCGCTCCATGAAGAATGCCGACAAGGACGAAGTATTCGAAAAAGCTATCGCCAAGACCGACTCCATCACCCATGGCGGTCGCAACGACATCGACTACATGGCTACATTCGTCGAGCAGTATCGCGCCAACGAAAACGGTCGTCGAGGCAACTTCTCTGTTATCTTCAAGGACATCATCCCCGAAAACACCGCCGACGACAAAGTAGTCGAAATCCTCAAAGAGCAGGTCACCGACCGCGTCAACACCTCCGCTACAACCGTACTCCGCCAGCGTATCGACGCATTCGGCGTAGTATCTCCCAATATCCAGGTACTCAAAGACAAAAACGGCCAGATCCTCCTCGAGCTCCCCGGCGTTAAAGATCAGGAGCGTATGCTCAAGCTCGTACAGCGCGCCGCCAACCTCGAATTCTACGAGACCTATCGCAACAACGCCGGCACCGTGACACAGTCACTCCGCGCACTCACTCAGAAACAGCGCGCTTCCAATGACTTCAATGGCAAAGGCCTCGCCGACTATCTCCAGCTCTCCGACCCCAACGCCAACCCCGCAATCGTAGGCTACGCCGACAAATCTGTCATGGACACCATCAATGCCATGATCAACTGGCCCGAAGCACGTCGCCAGCACATCCTTGACAACGACCTCCGCCTCTTCTGGGGCAACAAACCTCAGACCGAAGACGGCACCGTATATGCCCTCTACGCACTCCGCGCACGCGAAGGACGCCCCGCACTCAATGGATCTGTCGTAACCAACGCCTATAGCGACTTCGACCGCCAGAGCAACGGCAACTACGTCTCAATGCGCATGAACTCCGACGGCGCCAAAAAGTGGGCTCAGGTCACCGACAACAACAAAGGATTCCCCATCGCAATCGTACTCGACGATGTAGTCTACTCAGCTCCCAACGTCCAGAATCGCATCGACGGCGGCACATCTCAGATCACCGGCAACTTCACCGTAGCCGAAGCACAGGACCTTGCCAACGTCCTCAAGAGCGGTAAGATGGACTTCAAGATCGAAGTCGTTCACAGCATGGTAGTCGGCCCCTCACTCGGCCAGCAGTCAATCAACGCCGGCATCACATCATTCATCGTAGCCCTCGTAGTCCTCATGATCTTCATGGTCTGCATCTACGGCGTGATCCCCGGCATGGTAGCCAACCTCGGCCTCGTATTCAACCTCTTCTTCACCATCGGCATCCTCTCATCATTCCAGGCCGTCCTGACCCTCTCCGGTATCGCCGGTATCGTCCTCGCACTCGGTATGGCTGTCGACGCCAACGTGCTCATCTTCGAGCGTACCAAAGAAGAACTCCGCGCAGGCAAGAGCGTACGCTCCGCCATCGCCGACGGCTACTCCAACGCATTCTCTGCCATCTTCGACTCCAACCTGACCTCGATCATCACAGGCATCATCCTCCTCTACTACGGTCTCGGCCCAATCAAAGGCTTCGCCACCACACTCATCATCGGTATCGCATGCTCATTCTTCACAGCCGTCTATCTGACCCGTATCGTCTTCATCGTCTGGGGCAAGACAAAAGCATTCTCCAACCTGACCTTCTCAACCCCCTTCTCACGCAACCTCTTCACAAAGTCCAACATCAACTTCCTCGGTCAGCGTAAGAAGTCACTCATCGTAGTGGTAGCATTCATCGTAATCGTCATCGCCTCATTCATCTTCCGCGGACTCAACCCCGGCATCGACTTCTCAGGCGGTCGTAACTATATCGTGCAATGCACCTCACAGGCCAACCCCGCCGAAATCCAGAAAGTCCTTTCAGAGAAATTCGACGGCTCACAGGTCAGCGTCATCAACATCATGGGCAAGAGCCAGGTACGCATCTCCACCAACTATAAGATCGACGACCCCGCACCCGTCCAGGAAGTCGACGCCGAAATCAACGACATCCTCTTCGACGCCCTCCATGACATCAACGGCGTCGACCTCATCGAAGGCGTCGACAAAGACATGTTCGGAACATCCAACGAAAACTACGGCATCGTACAGTCACAGACCGTAGGCCCGTCAATGGCCGACGACATGCGCAACTCCGCCTACATCGCAGTAGTCCTCTCACTCATCGCAATGTTCCTCTACATCCTCCTGCGATTCCGCAACATAGCCTTCTCCCTCGGAGCACTCGCTGCCGTAGCATTCACAGCATTCACCATCATCGGCGTCTACTCCATCGGCTACGACTTCCTCCCCTTCTCTATGGAAGTTGACCAGACATTCATCGCCGCCGTCCTCACCATCATCGGTTATCAGATCAACGATACAGTGGTAGTCTTCGACCGTGTACGTGAAAACCTCCAGCTCTATCCCAAGCAGGACCTCTTCACCACAATCAATAAGTCGCTCAACGCCACCCTCGGACGTACGATCATGACATCACTCTCAACAATGCTCGTCCTCCTGTGTATCTTCATCCTCGGCGGCGACGCCATCCGCAGCTTCGTATTCGCCATGCTCTTCGGCGTAATCACCGGTACACTCTCGACCCTCTTCATCGCTACTCCCGTAGCCTACCTCGCAGGTCGCAAGAAACTCGGCAGCCGCGCATAACTCCAAGCCGCAACACATACATAAAGCGCCTGGGCACAACAAGAGCCCAGGCGCTTTTTTTTCCCGAAAAAACAAAAAAAAGCCATTAATTTACAATAAATCACTATATTTGCAACCAAATTCATAAGTAACTGTTGAAAATTAATTTATACTATATATGAGATGGAAATTGAGGATATATCAAAAGATGAAGAGGGAGTGAAGCGAGCTTCATGACCGATTACTATTTTGATATAGACCAAT
>JAAVFS010000008.1 GCA_014800605.1 Bacteroidales bacterium
CTATTTGTATAATTTTGCGACAAAATTATACATCAAAATCCAAATGACAAAATCATACTCTTCGCGTCTGACTGTCGTTCTTCTTATCCTCTTGATATTGATAACGATATCGGCTTACGGCATTCTGATCGCACTCGCCGATCTCACGATGGTATCACTCGGTTGGGTCTTGACCTGTACGATACCGGTCGCCGCCGTGGTCGCGATAGCGTGGCGGGGAGGATTCAGCGTATTGTTTGGGATAGACAATGCGATAGTCAATAAACTGATATCTGTCGTCGTATTCACGGGTGTAATCACCGCCGGATTTTACGGAATAAATTTCTGGATGGCAAAGGAATCTACTGCTCATCAAGAGCGGGCTGTCGTAATAGGAAAGCACCGCGAGACACGCCACCGCACACGAAGGGTCGGCCGGCGATATTTGCCAGGGGAGGCGTACTATATATATTACATTGACCTACAGTATCCCGACGGGGAGGTCAAGCCGCGTCAGGTCAAGATAGGCCGATTCAATCATACCCGTACCGGCGACACTATTTCTGTAGGAATTGAGATGGGAGCTCTCGGCTTTCCGGTAATCAAGTAGCAGTCCGATAGGTGACGCGGAGGATGCGGCGGGTCGATGGAGTGACTGCGTATTGGGCCGATGCGCGAAGGCCAGGAAGCCAGATGACGCGTCCGGCGGAGTCGACAATGACGGGATGCACGGCGCGGGCATCATGGGGGAGCTTGGCATCGGAGAAGATGTCGCTAAGCAATCTGGAGCCTTTCATACCGTAAGGGGTCATACGATCGCCAGTCAGGGGGGCTCGGAGTGTCAGAGGGGCAGCTGTCTGTAGTTTGTCTTCATCAAAGTAAGCCACATCCGGGCGGCCGCGTTCAGGTTTAAACTCGGCAAGGCTCAGTCGCTTGACCTCAAAACAGCCGGGACGGCTCTCGGAGGTAAACCCATCAAATATTATCGGCTCGAAGCCAATATGCTCTTTCAGCGGAATTAGTCGACCGCGCTCAAGGCGTACTCCCACCTCATCGGATGCCTTGAATGTTAGTCCTGACTTATCGGCCGATCGAAGGATGGCGTCAACCGTCGACATAGTATATCCCACATAGTCAGGATAATTCAGCAGTTCGAAGAGCAATTCCCGCGGACACTCTTCCCGGCTGAGAAGGAGATGCAGATCGATCGACCCATCGGCTGTGACGTAGTCGCGGCGCACACGCGTTACCAGCGACAGGAGCAGGCGACGCTGCGATGACAAGGCTTCGAGCGACACATCGAGTCCTGCATCGACCGAGGGGAAATAGCCCCGGACAGCCGGGAGGATGGCGTTGCGGATAGCGTTGCGACGATAGTCGCAGGAGAGATTGGAGGAGTCGGTCACGAAGTCCAGACCCCGCTCCTTGAGGTAGGCGACAATCTGGTCGCGGGTGTTATATAGCAGGGGGCGTACGAAATTGCCACGGAGGGGCGACATCCCCCCTACCCCTTTCAGCCCGGAACCGCGGAAGAGGTTGAGCAGCATTGTCTCGCGATTGTCCTCGCGGTGATGGCCCACTGCAATATAGTCGATACGGTGCTCGTCGCAGAGACGGCGGAAGGCATCATAGCGGAGCGAGCGGCACGCCATCTCGACCGAGTTGTTGGGATTGGCGTCCCGGAAAGCGTCCACATCGCAGTCAATCACTATCAGCTCGACTCCAAGTCGGGAGGCAACCGAGCGCGCATGCTGCTCGTCGCGATTGCTCTCGTCGCCGCGCAGGTGATAGTTGCAGTGGACTGCGGTAACTGACATCCCCGCCTCAACCATGGCAGCGAGGAGCGCTACCGAGTCGGCCCCGCCGCTGAGGGCAACCAACACGCGTGCCGACTCAGGCAACTGAGCCCTGACGGCGCTGACGATTGGATTACTACAGGACGGGGGCATCGGTAATAATTATTCGGCTGACAATCTTTCGTGCATAGCCAGAGCGGCATGGCGGCCATCACCCATGGCGAGGATGACGGTAGCTCCGCCTCTGACGATATCGCCGCCGGCATAGATCATAGGAATTGATGACTGGAGGTCGTCGTTGACGGCGATAGTGCCGCGCGAGGTGACATCAAGACCCTCAATTGAATTGGGAATCAACGGATTGGGTGACACACCGACGCTGACGATGACAAGATCAACGGGGATCTCATCAATGGCGCCCTCGATAGCGACAGGCGAACGGCGGCCGGAGGCGTCGGGCTCGCCGAGCTTCATCCGCTGGACATGCATTGCGCGCACACGTCCGTTCTCGTCGCCAAGATATTCTACAGGGTTGCTCAGGGTCATAAACTGCACACCCTCCTGTTTGGCATGCTTGACTTCTTCAAGACGCGCGGGCATCTCCTCCTCGCTGCGACGATAGACAAGCATCACCTCCTTCGCACCCATGCGACGGGCTGTGCGCACAGAGTCCATGGCGGTATTGCCACCACCGATCACGGCAACACGATCGACCTTGGGCACCGGGGTAGTATAGCCGGGGGTGCCTGCGTGCATCAGGTTGATGCGGGTCAGGTATTCGTTGGACGACATGACGTTGACAAGGTTCTCGCCGGGGATACCCATAAAGCGGGGGAGTCCGGCGCCGGAAGCTACGAAGATGCCGTCAAAGCCTTCGTTGAGCAGGTCGTCATAGCTGAGGGTCTTGCCGATGACGCAGTCCTTGACCATCCTGACCCCCATAGAGCGGAGGGCGTCAATCTCGACGTCGACGACAGCGTTGGGGAGTCGGAATTCGGGAATACCGTATTTGAGCACACCACCGATCTCGTGGAGCGCCTCAAAGATTGTAATGTCGTAGCCACGCTTGACCATATCGCCTGCAAAGGAGAGGGAGGCTGGGCCGGAGCCAACCACGGCGATCTTCTTGCCGTTGGGGGCATCGCAAGCGGGTGTGACCTGTCGACCGGAGGTGCGTGCGGTGTCGGCAGCGAAACGTTCGAGGTAGCCGATGGCTACGGCGGGCTTGCCCATCTTGAGATAGACGCACTTTGACTCGCACTGGCGCTCCTGCGGGCATACACGACCGCAGACGGCGGGGAGCGCGCTGGTCTCCTTCAGCACGAGAGCTGCCTGACCGAAGTCGCCACGCTCGATATTCTTGATAAAGCCGGGGATGTTGATGCTGACAGGACAGCCGGTGGTGCACTGCGGATTGACACAGTCCATGCATCTGGTAGCTTCCAGAACGGCCATCTCATCCGAGAGGCCCTGATTGACTTCTTCATTGCAGGTGACGCGATAGTCGGCCGGCAGTTCGGGCATCTTGACGCGCGGGATGGCCATACGCTGTTTGGGGGTATGTGCCTTGCGCAACTGTTCACGCCACTCGGCGTCGCGGGGTGCTATTGTATCCTTCATAATTCTCAGGCTTTCAAGCGTAAAATCATTTCATCAAAATCTACTTTGTGGGCATCAAACTCCGGTCCGTCGACGCATACGAATCGCATCTTGCCGTCGACCGTCACTCGGCAAGCACCACACATACCGGTACCGTCGACCATTATGGTATTGAGCGAGCAGAGAGTCGGAATGTCATATTTCTTAGTGGTCAGGGTCACATACTTCATCATCGCTGCGGGGCCGATGGTCACGACGAGGTCGACCGGCTCGCGCTCGATGACTGACTCGACGCCGTTGGTGACAAGGCCTTTGTTGCCATAGGAACCATCGTCGGTCATTATGATGACTTCGTCGCTATACTCGCGCACCTGTTCTTCAAGGATGATAAGCTCCTTTGTGCGGGCCGCGAGGACGGATATTACTTTGTTGCCGGCCTCTTTGAGTCCCTTGATGATAGGCAGGAGGGGTGCCACACCGACGCCACCTCCACTGCAGACCACCGTACCGAATTTGCGGATATCGGTAGCGCGGCCAAGCGGGCCGGTCACGTCATGCAGATACTGACCAGGCTCCATGGCGCAAATGGCACGGGTGGAGTCGCCGATAGCCTGCACTACGAGGGTGATGGTCCCGGAAGCTACATCGGCATCGGCGATGGTCAGCGGGATGCGCTCACCATGCTCATTGTCAATCACGATGACAAAGTGTCCGGGGCGGCGTGCCTTGGCTATCAAGGGGGCCTCGACCACTAATTTAACTACTTTTTCAGAAAAATACTCTTTTGATATAATCTTATTCACAGTTGTACTATTTTGCACTTACAAAGATACTAAATTCAAGCTATTTTAACAATAGCGTTGACAAGCGTAAACGCGAACAAAATTAGCTAAAAAGGGCATGATTTTAGTGCACGAGCGGAAGCTCGATACGGAAGGTAGTGCCCTTGCCAACTTCCGATTCGGCCACATAGATATGGCCGCGATGATACTGGTCGATGATGCGTCGGGCGAGCGCCAGACCGAGACCCCATCCACGGGTCTTGGTGGTGTAGCCGGGATTGAATATCGTCTTATAGTTCTTGCGATGGATACCTTTGCCCGTATCGGCCACGCTGACTATGCCCCAATGGGCGTAGGAGCTGACTGTGACGGTGATCGACCCGCTCCCGTCCATGGCGTCAACGGCATTCTTGATAAGATTCTCCATAACCCACTCAAAGAGGGGCGCCGACATCCTGACAGGGAGGGGCGATGGGGATGTATTTACAGTCAGAGCGATGCGCGCCGAGATGCGGGTGGCCATATAGGTGGCAGCGTGGGCTACGATCGTGTTGAGGTCGGCCTCCTCCATGACGGGGCGTGACCCTATCTTGGAGAATCGTGAGGCGATCGTGCTGAGTCGGTTGACATCCTTATTCATCTCCGCGACTGTCTCCAGATCGACTCCCAGCTGCTGGAGTAGCTCCATCCACGCCATGAGCGACGAGATCGGGGTGCCAAGCTGATGTGCAGTCTCCTTTGAGAGTCCGACCCACACCTTGTTTTGCTCGGCGCGCTTGGTGGAATTGAGTGCATAATAGACCACGGCGATGAAGGCCAGCATGACAAGCAGCTGGATATAAGGATAGTAGCCGAGACGTTTCAGGAGGCTGGACTCTTCGTAGTAGACATACTGGGTAGTGCCGCCGGGGATGTCGATCGTGATCACGCTCGAGCTTTCAGCCAGGCTGGCGAGACGCTCCTCGAGGAAGCGGCGATTTGCCGGCGACAAGTCGTAAGGAGCGAGAGAGTCGATCGGCTCCGGGAGCTCGAAGTTGCGCTGGTCGAGGATATTGCCATCGGCATCAGCGAGGATGACGGGGATAGTGTGATTGGAGGTCAGGATGCTGAGCAGGAATTCGATGTCGGGCTCGGCGTCGGAGAGCGACTCCGCCTCCATAGCGGCAGTAGTCACCTTGGCCATCTCGCGGGTGGCACTCGCCCACACCTCCATGCGCTCTCGCTCCTGCATGGTCAGATCGCGAACCAGATGATTGGAAACGAGCAAAAACAGACCGACCATTGCAACCGCAACTGCCAGAATGATCCACGTTCCGTAGCGTCTGAGTTCGTAAATATTCATATCCCGTTAACGAGTCAGAGAGTCAATTTATTATAATCCTCGGCAATGAATCTCGCCACCGAATTGTCAGAATTGCGGCCTATGACGATGTCGGCTTTCTCCTTGACCTCAGGAAAAGCGTTGGCGACGGCTACAGCCGTATCGGCGACATCCATCATCGGCAGGTCATTGAGATTGTCGCCGAAGACCACTATTCTTTCAGCTCCGACCATCTCCGCCAGCCTCATCACGGCGGCACGCTTCGACACCCCCTCGACAAACACCTCAATGAGCGATATGCCGCGGGAGTTGATGTCGGGATAACATGACACGGAGCAGCCGCCCCGCTTGCGGAGCAGCTCTGCCATGCGCTCAATAGGCTCTGATGGACCGATCGAAAACATCAAGATCACTTTCTCCAGGGCATCCTCATCCGGATTGGCACCAATATGGAAGCGTTTGAGCTCGAGATGCCTGCGCTCCTGATAGAAGGCGTTCTCCTGTCGGTTCATCTCGCCCCGATAGTAGACATCGAGGCGCGTGGGCGATGTAACGGTATAGACAAACGGGTTGATGCCGTGGTCGCGAAACTGTCCTAAAATCTCCTCCGCGTCCGACTTGCAGAAAAGGCGGGCATTGACCAAGCGCTTCTCGCTCCTGTCCCACATGGCCGCGCCGGTCATCACGATGGCGGGGCAATTGGTGGTGACAGCCGAGAGCAATAACTCGACTGTAGCGGGGGTGCGGGCCGTAGCGACAGTAATCAGCGCACCACGGCGCGACAGCTCGGAGATAATCTCGGCTGACTCGGAGCTGACCTTCGAGTCATTGTCGAGCAGCGTGCCATCCATGTCACTCACATACAGGGTCTTCATTCTTCAAGCGATTTTTCAGCAGATTGACAAACTCATAGTTTTTCAGGTCCCAGCGGGGCGCGATCAGCAGCTCACGCGGAGCCGACGACGTGAATCGCTCGATAGCGATATGCTCCGGGACAAGCCTGACAACGTCAACACACAGGTCAAGATACTCCTCGACCGTAAAGAGCCGCAGCCCGTCGGCCATCTGCGACAGTCGGGTCCCCTTGATGACCTGGAGCTGATGCAGCTTCAAGACATCTATCGGCAGGCGGCAGCAGGCGCTGACGGTGTCGAGCATCATCTGACGAGTCTCGCCGGGGAGACCCATGATCAGATGCAGCCCGACATGAATTCCGGCCTCGGTTGTGCGACGTACGGCGCTGACCGTGTCGGCCCACGTGTGACAGCGGTTGACCCGAAGGAGAGTCTCGTCATGCGAGCTCTCGGCTCCATACTCTATCATTACATAATGTTCGCGCGCGAGAGCCGACAGATCCGAGAGCAGTTCGTCGCTGACGCAGTCGGGGCGCGTGCCGATGATCAACCCCTCGATGCCGTCGACAGCAAGCGCCTCGCGATAGAGCCGCATCAGTTTTTGGGGCGAATCGTAGGTGTTGGTATATGACTGAAAGTAGGCCAGATAGCGCATATCAGGGTACTTTCGACCAAAAAATCGTTTTCCGGCCTCAAGCTGGTCAGCTACCGGGACATCCTCCCGGGCCACGGATGGCGAAAACGAGTGATTATTGCAGTAGATGCATCCTCCCCGACCCTTCGATCCGTCGCGATTCGGGCACGTGAACCGCGCATCGATGGTCAGCTTCTGCATCTTGCCGCTGAAATAGCGTGACAGATAGGCCGAATAGTCGGTATAGGTCAGCATCCGGTCTATATGTTTAACCCCTTTCCCGACATAAGCCATGCATCGAGTATGACAGCTGCGGCCATAGCCTCAACGATAGGCACGGCGCGCGCTACGACGCAGGCATCATGACGTCCGCGTGGCGATATTGTGATATTCCTGCCATTGACGTCGACGGTCGACATCTCGCGCATAAGTGTGGCTACCGGCTTGAAACCCACGCGGAAAGTGATCGGAGCCCCGTTGGAGATTCCACCCTGGATTCCGCCGGAATGATTAGTAGCCACGCCGATATTCCCGGAAGCGTCGGCCACAAAGCGGTCGTTCATCTCGCTTCCGCGCCGACAGCAGCCGTTGAAACCCATCCCGATCTCAAAACCCTTGGCCGCATTGATCGACATCATAGCTGAGGCGAGCATAGCGCTCAGCTTGTCGGCTACCGGTTCGCCAAGCCCGACAGGCACTCCGCTGATGATGCAGCTGACCGCTCCGCCGACTGTATCTCCCTCCGCCCTGACGCTCTCGATCAGGCTGACCATCCGCTCCGACACCTCTGCATCGGGGCATCTGACGGCCGAACGATCTACCTCGTCAAGCTCGGGCACTCTGTCGGGCCACTCCATCGTGATATCGCCGACGGAGCTGGTAAAAGCGCGGATAGTGACCCCCATCTGCTCGAGGAGCTGCTGAGCAAGCGCGCCTGCTACCATCCATGAGGCTGTCACACGCGCTGATGCCCTACCCCCTCCGCGATGATCGCGCACGCCATATTTCGCATGATAGGTATAGTCGGCATGCGACGGGCGGAAGACTTCGCGCAGAGCGTCGTAATCGGCAGGCCGCGAGTCGTTATTGCGTATTATAAATCCGATAGGAGCTCCGGTCGACATCCCCTCGAATATTCCCGAGAGGATCTCCACCTCATCAGCCTCGCGGCGCTGAGTGTCGAGACGCGTGCGGCCGGGGCGGCGCCTGTCGATGCGGCGCTGAAGGTCATCAAAATCAATCTTCACACCTGCCGGGAAGCCGTCGATGACGCCTCCGAGGGCCGCGCCATGCGACTCGCCGAAAAAGGCAAAGCGGTAGATATGTCCGAACGTGTTACCCATCCGTATCAATCGTTTATCCCGGCCTCGGAAGCGATGTCAGCCACCTGAGCGCCTACATATTCTATCAGTTTGGCGGGGTCAATCTTCAGCTGCAGGCCGCGCTGGCCGGCGCTGACATATATCTCGGGGAAATCGAGAGCCGAGGAGTGGAAAAAGGTCGGGAACGGCTTCTTCATGCCGATCGGCGAGCACCCTCCGCGGATATATCCCGTCAGCGGCAGGAGATCCTTCATCGGAATCATCTCGACCTTCTTGTCGCCGGCAGCCTTAGCCGCCTTCTTGAGGTCGACCTCGCGATTGCCGGGGACGACGCAGACCAGGTTCTTGACGCGCTCGCCGCTGAGTACAAGCGTCTTGAAGACGCAGTTGATATCCTCATTAAGCTCGGCGGCGATATGTCCGGCGGCGAGATCATTCTCGTCCACCTCGTAGGGGACAAGCTCATAGGCGATGCCGGCCTTGTCGAGCAGGCGCGCCACATTTGTCTTAGCAGGGTGTTTAGCCATAGCGGATCAACGACGTTTTGAGATTGACCATGTATAGTTATGCTCCTTGTTGCGGCGACACCTGATCCACTCCTTAAATGCGTAGAACGGACTGACAGCCAGCCCCCAGAGGAGTCCGCCGTAGGATATCTGATAGCCCAGAGCGGTGGCCGTACGCTTCCAATAGACAAGCGCGGCTGTCCACTGCAGGACCATGATGACGAAGACTGCCAATGCCGGGACCACATTAGGCCATTCGAGGACTGCGGCCACTGCGCATAGAGCCGGTGTGACCCAGAGCAAAGCAGTCAGCAGCCTGACGTAGCGGCGGAATCGGCCTGTCAGCATCCGACCCGTAAACGCATGCCAAAGGCGCTCGTCGTGGTAGCGTCTCGTAGCGTTGCCGGCCTTCACCCTGACTATCGAAGCCTCGGAGAGCTCGACAGCCGTATTGTCGCCATTAGCCACCTCGTCGATAAAGAGGTCATCGTCGCCGCCATGCAGATTGAGCGAGCGGGCGAAGCCTTTATGGTCGAAAAACAGTTTGCGGCTATAGCCGAGATTGGACTCGCAGGCGCGATACGGCCTCTTGCCGACGGCGGCAGTCAGCCATGTGATATTTTCAATGAGATTGTCGACGCGCACAGCCGCTCCGGCATTGCCGACCACATTGCGGAATCCGATCACGACTTCCTTGCCCATGGCAAAGTGCCGCGCCATCGACTTCAGCCAGCTGCGACGACCTATCCGGCAGTCGGCGTCGAGTATGATCACATAGGGATAGCGGGCTGCCTTGATGCCAAGCGTGATGCCGAGCTTGCGGCGGCTGAGATTGCAGGTGTCGAGGGGCACGAAGGTCTCACGCAGGTTCTTGCTCTGAGCGCAGAAGCGAGCCACGACCTGAGTGACGCTGACCGTACTGCCGTCATTGACCACTACAACCTCATAATCAGCCGGATATACCTGACCGAGCAGTCCCGGAAGCATACGTTCCAAAGCCCCCGCATTATCACGGGCAAGGACTATGACCGAGACCCCCGGCCACGCGGTGACCTCACGACCACGCTCGCATGAGCGCTGCCGGCGGGCCGGGCGGAGGATGATACGCCTATACCACGTCACAGTCAGCAATAACACAAAGAAAGCGGCCGCTATCATGGCGACAGCTCGCTGATTAAGGTCAAAATCAAAGACGATTGGATCCACGTGAGGAAAAATCTGTTTAGTTCTAATTCTTTAGCCGAGCCTGCTATAGCCCTTCATTGCGATTACAAAGATACAAAAAAAGCCCATGTCCGAAAAAAACTCTTACATTGTAATAATAAAAAAGAGTTATTCAGCGTTAACGAATGTAGATGTTAACACCATAATAGCCTCTCGAAGCCGCTACGACTCGGCACCTGAGACTCATTTTTCACATATATACTTAATAATGAAACCAATCAGTCGACTCATTTTCTCCTTAGCTATAGCCGCGTCGCTATGCTCATGCGGTTCAAGCAAGCAAACCATGACCCTCCTTGGCGATATCCCCAATGACGCCATCACCGTCCTGACAGCCGCCGACTCCGATTACTCTCTGAAAATACAGCCTGACGACGAGCTCTCCATCACCGTCACCTCCATAGCTCCCGAAGCTACAGCGATGTACAATCTCCCCCTTGCCAACATAGCCACCCGCGGCACCAAGCAGGCATCAGCCAACATCAGTATCCAGACCTATATCGTAGATGCTCAGGGCAATATCGACTTCCCCATCCTCGGCACTCTCCATGTAGCCGGCCTGACCTGCACTGAGGTCTCAGACCTGCTCAAGAAGCAGATCTCGGCGGAAGTCGAAGACCCCGTAGTGCGTGTCCAGATCCTCAACTTCGCAATCAATGTCATCGGCGAAGTCAAGACACCCGGCCGCCAGCCTATCACCAAGGAGCAATACACCATCCTCGACGCCCTCGCCATGGCAGGCGACCTCACCGAATACGGCCGCCGAGACAATGTCCTCATCATCCGTCAGGAAGGCGACTCGCTGGTCTATCACCGATTCAACCTCATGGACTCCAAGTCGCTCAACTCCCCTTTCTTCCGCCTGAAACAGAATGATGTGGTCTATGTAGAGCCCACCAAGGTCCGCAACGACAACGCTCGCTACAACACATTCAACTCCTACAAACTCTCCGTCATCTCGACACTCGTCAGCTCGGCGTCTGTCATCGCATCTCTTGTCATCGCCCTAACACGTTGATCCTCATGAAGCAAGCAACATCATCAGCCATAAATTTCGCCGAACTCTTCAAAGCCTATCGCAAGGCCAGGATATGGGTCGGCGTCTCCGTCGCCATCTTCGGCATCCTCGGCCTCGTCAAGATCCTGAAGAACGTGCCCGAAGTGCCTGTCACCGCCGAGATCATGGTGACCAGCGGCAGCAGCTCGTCATTCAGCAGCATGTCTGAAGTAGCATCAATCATGGGCATGTCGTCAGGCAAGTTCGGCTCCAACCGAGGCACCCAGGAAGAGTTGCAGATCATCGGCTCCCACGCCGTCCTGGTGGATGTGGCCCGCCAGCTCCACCTCAACACCCACTACACAGTCAAATCCCGCCTCAAAGAGTGTGCCATCTACGACAAGATTCCTCTGACCGTAGCGTATGATGAAGCCATCTGCGACACCCTCTCCGTCGGTATCAAATTTGATGTCAAGGTAGGCACCGACGGCCGCGCCGACATCGACATTGCCTTAGCCGGGAAGCACTATCGCACCGACAAGCACCTCACCCTGCCCGCCACCGTGGCTCTCCCCTACGGCAACTTCACATTCTCAACCACAGAATCTTATAAGCCCGGGGGCAAGCTCCGCGAGGCGATCCGCATCAGCAGCTACGACGGGGCCGCCATCGGACTGTCACGCAATGTCGGCATCGCACTCGCCACACGCAAGGCCGACATCATCCAGCTGACCTACTCCACTCCCGATCCTAAATTTGGCAAGACGCTGCTCAACACCATCATGACCACCTACAGAGAGCTGACCGTCAAGCAGCAGCGAGATCACCTCAAATATACTCTCGACTTCATCAACAGCCGAATCGCTTCGCTCGCCAAAGAGCTCAATCTGGCCGAGGCCGACATCGAGTCATTCCTTGCCAAGCGCGAGCTCGTCAGCCCTGAGATTCAGGCAGAAATCTTTATTACTGAAAATACTACTCAGCAGAAAGAGCTCCTCGCTGCCGAAAATGAGCACGAACTGCTCCGCCTCGCCATCGAATTCCTCAACACCGAGACCAACAACTCCTCCCTCCTCCCCATCATGCCCGCCATCGAGAGCCTCACCCCGCTCATCGAAGGCTACAACGAGCTGATCCTCGAGCGCATCACCCTCGAGCCCAGTGCCCGCGGCGACAATGTAGCTCTCAAAGCCATCAACCTCCGCATCGATGTCGTCAAGGACAACCTCATCACCGCGCTCAACAAGCATTACGAGATGGCTCAGGTGCAGATCGACGAGCTTCGCAAGCAGTTTGCCGAGTCAAAAGCCAAACTCGAGACCCTCCCCAATGCCGAGCGCGAATATGTCGACATCAAGCGCCAGCAGGCTCTGCAAGAGCAGCTCTACCTCTTCCTCCTCCGCCAGCGTGAGGAGACAAGCCTCAACATCGCAGGCGCCCAGCCCCTCGGCACCGTGGTCGACGAAGCCTACGTGTCAAGCGTGCCCTACTCCCCCTCGGCCAAGCTGATCCTGCTTATCTACCTCTTCATCGGTGCAGCGATCCCCGCCGTCGTGATCATCGCGAAGTGGAAACTCAACGGCAAACTCAATACCATAGACCAGGCTATCAACGACACAGGCCTTCAGCCCATCGCAGAGCTTCCTGCCTCTGCCGACGGACTCAGCGTCATCGACACGCCCGAATCCGAAGCCGCTCGACGATACCGACTGATGCGCTCCAACATCCTCTCGCTCTCACCCCTAAAGCCCGGAACCGTCATCGGAGTCACCTCGGCCTCCCGGAGCCACTCCCTCAGCGCCGATGTGGCTGCCAACCTCGCCGCATCGCTCGCAGCTACCGGACGCCGCGCACTTATCATTGACGCCAATATCGCCCGACCGGAGCTCGCCTCAATCCTCAAGGTCACCCCGACAGCTACCCTCAGCAATGACGTGGCCACCGGCAATGCCGACCTGCAGCCTATCAAGCTATCAGGCATCCCTACTCAGCTTGACGCAATCCTGAGCGACCCCTCCCGGAGCGGCCTCATAGCATCAGATATACTCTCTTCAGAGTCATACACATCGCTCATCGCTACCCTCCGACCCGACTACGACTTCATCGTCATCACCCTCCCATCGGCCGACGACTTCGACGCGCTCGAGGCCGGTGCCGCTCCCGCCGATATCGTGATTGCCGACATTGTCATGGGACGCAGCCGCAAAGCCGACGCAGCGAAAATCGCACGTCTGCAGGGCGGCTCCCGCAGCGTATTCTTTGCAGCCATTACTGCAAAATAATTCTGAAGCCACCGCTCGCGAAGCACACCTATGAGAGAATTCTTAGTAGCACTGACTCTACTTGGTAGTACCGGGTTCTTCAACTTCCACGGGGCAGTCTCGCCTCGTGTGAGACTCATACTCATGTGCTTCTTCATCCTGCTCTGCGGAGCCTACGCCCTGCAGACCCGCGACCGTAGCAAGCCACTCCCGAAGTTCCCCGTCATAGCCTGGGGCACTATCTTGGGAAGCATGCTCATCTCGGTCCTAATGGCGCTGATTGTCCACGAGCAGCCGATCCCGCTGACCCTGATAGCGACAAGCTCGTATATCTTCCCGTTCCTCTTCTTCCCGATCCTTCTCATCCTGAATCCGCGGCCGAAGATTCTCTTCCGCTATCTGTTCGGCATCGTCATCGCATCAATACTGGTCTACTTCGTCAATGCCCTGACCTTCCCCAACAACCTCTTCGGCGACCCTATCCTCGAGGACCTCACGCGAGGCATCCAGCGACTCCCGATCCCCTACTTCCAGCTGCTGATCCTGCTCTTCTTCTACGCCATCAATGAGCTGTCGATCAGTCGCAACAAGCTCTGGATCATCTTCATTGTCGTAGCTATCGCCATGATCCTGCTCTCCGTCATCCGTCAGGCCATCCTGCTCAGCCTCGGCCTTGGCTTCCTGCTATATATGCGCAATTACGTCTGGTATAAGAAGGTGATCATCGGCTCGGCGATAGCGGGCGTCGCACTCCTCATCCTGACCAACCTCCCCATCTATAAGTCGATGATGGAGCTCAGCCAGCAGCAGTACGAAGACAATTCTGACAACAAAGAAGACGTGCGTATCGGCGCTTGGCGCTATTTTGCCATCGAGTCGCAGACTGAAAATCCCGTCACGATAGGCTTCGGCAACGGCGCCTTTTCGCTCGACAACTCAAAGTGGGGTACCGAGCTCTACAACTTCTCACTGGACAATAACTACTTTACAGCCGACGTATCTCTGGCCGGATTCTTATATCGTTTCGGACTCGTGGCCACAGTCCCGTTTCTCTATGTCTTAGTGTCTGCCATCTTCATGCGCAAGCCCCCCCGGAAGCAATACCTGTCATACTTCATAGCATGTATCGCCCTGGAAAGCATCGCATCCGGCATATTTGAATATTTCTACGAGACCATCATCCTGATGCTCGCCCTCTACCTCGTCTATCGCCCCGATGATGACGAAGAGGTCGACAGCAACATCGCGACCGAACAGAGCCCTAAGCCTCTGCCACGATTCAAGCAGAGATTTGTCACACATTAACTCCACCGAATGGGAGAAAAATCACTGAAATATAATTTCATACTCAATCTGGTCAATACAATGGCCGGACTGCTGTTCCCACTCCTGACATTCCCCTACGTGGCGCGCATCCTCGAGCCTGACGGACTCGGACTCGTGACATTCTATCAGAACCTTATCGGCTATATAACCCTCCTTTCGAGCCTCGGCATCAGCCTTTATGCAGTCCGCGAAGTGGCCCGCGTCAAAGATGACCATATCAGCCGCAGCAAGGTGACAGTCGAAATCCTCCTGCTGCATATCGCCCTGACGATGCTCGGCTATCTGGCTGTCGGCATCCTATGCCTGACCTCCGAACGAATCTCGGCCCACACAGCCGTCTTCCTCGTGCTGAGTATTTCAATTTTCTTCAATGCCGTGGGAGTCAACTGGTTCTATCAGGCGATGGAAGAATTCCGCTTCATCACCACGCGCTCCCTCTTCTTCAAATGCCTCGCAGCCATCGCGCTGTTCGTCTTCGTCAAGAGCGAAAACGACATCATGGCCTACGCCATCATACTCGTCGTAGCCGATGTAGGCAACAACATCCTCAACCTGCTGCGCCTGCGCAAATACATCTCCATCCGTGCCATCCACCGCACAAGCCTGCGGATCATGCGCCACATTCCCCCGGCCCTGACCATCTTCACCCTCAACGTGGCTATCAGCCTTTATGTCAACTTCTCGCCGGTTATCCTCGGCTTCGTCTGCGACAACGAGTCTGTAGGCTATTTCGCCGCCACATCCCGTCTGACCACAGCCGCCATGAGCTGCGTCACCGCCCTTGCTGTCACCCTCATCAGCCGCATGTCCTACTACGCCAGCCACAAACAGTTTGAGCAATTCAATTCGACTGCCTCCAAATGCCTCAACCTCGTCATCTGCATGACGATACCCATATTCCTCGGCATACTGATCACCTCCGGCCAGCTCATCCCCGTATTCTCAGGTCCCGATTTCGCTCCGGCCATCCCCACGATGCGTATCATGTCAGCCTCCACGATCTTCATCGGCATCGCCACTATCGTGGGTTATCAAATACTATATCCACTTGGTAATGAGCGTCTTCTGATCCGAAGCTCGCTGATAGGCTCTATCGTCTTCTTCCCGCTCTGCTTCCTCCTTGTCCCCAGGATGGCGCAGAATGGCGCTGCCATAGCCTATACTGCCACCGAATTTACCGTCACTGCGATGCTATTCTACTACAGCCGCAGATACATAAAGTATCAACTCTTCAACCGCGCTAACTGCCTATGCATCGCAGCCGGACTGGCTATGTGCGGCGTAATAGTCGTGCTGCGCCATTTCGTCGAGCTCTCCGACATTGCCCTGCTGCTTGTCGAGATCGCAGTCGGAGCCGTCACCTATATCGCGATCCTCTCAGCTCTCCACCATCCTATTGCACAAGACATCTCGGCAACTATCAAGTCGCGTATTACCGCCCGGACTCATATTGACAACTAAGCATGCCATATACAGCCGTCATCATATTACAATACGGAGGTGCTGACCTGACCCGCCAGTGTATCGACTCATTGCTCGAAGTAAATTCGGCTCCGGTCAAATTCATCGTAGTCGACAACGCCTCGCCCGAGACGGACGCCCCCGACAAGATTCATGACTATATCCGGGAGCGGTTTCCACACTCCTATCTCGATACCGACACATCGTTCCGGCTGACCAACGACGTCACACTACCGGCTGCCACCCTCGTCAGGTCGGGCACCAACAGAGGGTATGCCCGAGGCAACAATATCGGTATCCGGCTTGCCTTCGACGATCCCGAGATCGACTCGATACTCATCAGCAACCCCGACATCATCTATACGCGCAACATTATCCCCAAGCTCAAGGTCGATGCATTCCTGCAGCACGACAGCGCTTTGGTAGGTCCAGTGCTTTACCGCCCCGGCGAGACTGCCCCGCACCCATCTACAGGTCGCCATCCCGTCAACCTCGCCGACCTCACACGCATCAACTTCCGGCTTCTTCGCCCTCCGCGCGACGTAATTGAACGCACCTACATCGATATCCCCGTCAATGCCGGAATGCTCCCCATCGAGCTCATCTCCGGCGGATGCTTCTTCGTCCTTAAAGAGGTATTTCAGAAAATTGGCGGCTTCGACCCCGGCACATGGCTCTACTACGAAGAAAATATCCTCTGGGAGCGCATCAGCCAGCTTGGCCTACGCAACTATATCGACACCTCCACAAGCGCCATCCACCTAATCGGCGAGACCATCAATCGGCGTCCACGCTTCCCGATAGTCAAAGCCGGACTCGAGAGCCAGCGCCACCTCGTCAAGACCTATTTCCGACCCCGGTTCTTCCGCAGGCTGCTCTATGACTTATCCGTCAGCTGGAGCTACTCGATTCTATATCTGCGTAACCTTTTGAGAAAATAACACAATGCAACAAATCGAAATCAAAGGCCTGGAGCTCTACGCCTATCATGGCGTCATTCCCTCGGAGCGGCGCGTCGGCAATCTGTTTTCACTCGATATCACTCTCTCATGCGACCTATCGGCGGCAATGACTTCCGACGACGTAGCCGACACCATCAACTATGCCGCCGTAGTCGAGACAGCCCGACTGGTCATGTCGCAGCCCTCCAACCTGCTCGAGCATGTCGCCGCTCGGCTTCGCGACGCCATCATGCTCGAATTCCCCGCCGTCAAAGGGGGCTACATCCGCATCGCCAAGCTCCATCCCCCCATCTCGGCCCGGCTCAGCTCCGTAGCTGTAGCCATCTCCTGGTAGGCCGCAGGGGCACTTAGCGAGATAACAACATTTCGCCCCGCTTCCCGATAATGGGAGGCGGGGCGAGTTTCATTCGGACTCCGAGGGCGTTTTATTCAGCAGGGTCGAGTACGATCACGCGATAGTTGCCTGCGGCGTTCATCGCTTTCATGAAGTCCTTCACGTCGTCGACCGTGAGGGAATTGACTATGTCGACAGCGCCATTTAAAATATCGACGCCGTTAATGTTATGTGATACGATGCAATTCATCCAGTAATCGTTCTGCTCGATGGCTTCGTTGATATCTGTCACCATCATTTCCTTGATGTTAGCGAGTTCGGATTCGGTGATGTCAGATTCCATTGCCTTGAGTTGGCCGGCAATGAAGTCGAGCACCTCATTTTTCATTTCGGGCTTCATGGGGAACTCTGTGACGATGACGAATTGGTTATTACCCCAGATCGTACCCAATCCGGAAGCACCGATGGAGTAGACGGCACCCATCTCCTCGCGGACCGTCTTGTTCAGACGGTTAGAAAGAATCTGACCGGCGATGGTAGCGAGGCGCGTATTCTTCGAGGTGTATTCGATAGGAGCGATCTCATAGATCGACACGAAGGTCTGGGGAGTCTCCATCCTGGCAGTATAGACATTGGTGGCTGTACCTGTCGCTGCAAAATAGGCCGGATCGAAAGAGTCGACCTTCTTGACGGCAGTCGCGGGATCGCCGGGGAGGGATGCTATATAGGTTTCAACAAGCGGACGGAGTACCTCGGGATCAACGTTACCGACGATGGTGAAGGTCCAGTCGGCGGCGTTGGCTGTGAGATCGTGGACGATCTTAGTAACTTTCTCGCGTGACGCTTCACCGACGGCTTCAGCTGTCAATACGTGCTCGAATGGTGAGGCATATTTGGTCTTGGCGACGTCGCGGCCGAAGATAGACACGGGATCGTTTTCATTGTTGGCGAGCATGCCGCCGTAGGAGTTCTGAATTGCAGAAAACTCTTCGTCTGTCCATTGGATATCCTTGAAAGTCATGTAGAGCACTTCCATACATCCGGCAAGGTCCTTGGGAGTGGTCGAGCCTGAGACGGTGCGGACATAGGACTGGAAGGAGGGCCATACAGAGATTTGCTTGCCGGCGACATATTTTCTGAAGTCGGAATTAGTATAAGTTCCCCGGCCGGAACGTGAGAGAGCCACAGGCATGAAGATGACAGAGTTGGCGTAGTCATCGGTGTATTTACCTGCATATCCCCCGTTTGCGTAAGCTGTAAAGACGATTTCGTCTTCTTTAAATCGGGTGGGCTTGATGATGACAGTGGCACCATTGGAGAGGGTCCATTCGGTTGTGCCGAAGAGGGGATTTTCCCTTACGGAGACGATCTCGCCGGGCACGGGAGCGACCGGCACGAAGGGCTCGCTATTCACTTCTTCCACGAAGCCTTCGATTGTCTCGGCATCTACTGCCGCAAGAGCTGCTTCGATAGCCTCCCTTGTGGGGAGAGTATAGCCCTCCTTGCGTGGAGAGTAGACCATGATAGCGCGATTGTCGGGAGTGACGAGTTCAGCGAATGTGGCGTTTACAGCTTCGAGAGGGATCTGATCGGCGAGCATATTGACGATGTTGTACGTCATCTCGATGCCGGGGATAGCGTCGCCATCGAGGAAGTGGCGCACATACTCGTTGGCATACCCTTCATTTGTAGCAGTGGCACGGTTGTTGTAGGCACGCTCAAAGTCAGAGAGGTATCGGTTGCGGGCACGCTCGTACTCAGACTCGGTGAAACCACCACGCTGCGCGCGGAGCACTTCGCGATAGAGAGCCGCAAGGGGAGTGATGATGTCGTTCTCCTTGGCCGTGATGCCTGATCCCATTGCATACTTGCTCTTGGTAAAAAAATCTACAAAAAAGAGAGAGGGACCCGCGAATGGAGCGTCGGGGTTGGCAGCTATGTCATTGAGGCGTTCACGGAGCATATAGGAAATCATGTGTTCCATGTATTTGTTGACATAGTGAGCCAAAGAGCCGTGCAATTGCTTGGGCATAGGGTCGGAAAGCCAATATACTTCAGCCGTGAGAGCGGGCATTTCGAGGTCGTCGCCGATACCGTAGAGTGTTCCCTCATGGTCGGGGACAGGCTCGAAAGTGCGTTCGGGGGCATTGGCAGGCATTTCGATGTCGGAAAACAGATCCTTGATTTTCCCTTCGATGCGGTCAACGTCGATGTCGCCCACGACGATGACAGCCTGCTGGTCGGGACGATACCAGGCCTCGTAGTAGTCGCGGAGAGCCTGATAGGGGAAGTTGTCTACGACCTCCATTGTGCCGATGGGGAGACGGTGGCCATACTTTGAGGTGGGGAATATATCGGGGAGGATGTTTTCGACTATACGCTCCGAGCCGACTGTCGTTCTGCGCCACTCTTCATGTATGACGGCGCGCTCCTTGTCAATTTCCTTAGGGTCGAGGGTCAGATCGTTGGCCCAGTCACGGAGTATTAGCAGGCAGGAGTCCTGGACGGATTGGCGTGAAGTGGGGACACTGGAGATATTGTAGACAGTCTCATCAATACCGGTGTAGGCATTGAAGTCGACCACACCGATGCTTTCGATCCACTCCTCCATAGTATTGCCGGGGAAGTGGGTTGTGCCGTTGAAACACATGTGCTCGAGGAAGTGAGCCAGACCGCGCTGGTTGTCCTCTTCAAGAGCGGAGCCCACATTCTGTGCTAAGTAGAAGTCGGCCTGCCCCTTGGGAAACTCATTGTGACGGATGTAGTAGGTGAGACCGTTGGGGAGTTGGCCGATTCTCACGGCAGGGTCGGTGGGCAGTGGCTGCATCATTTGGTCGTCCTGAGCGGAAACCACAAGAGGAAGCATCAACACCCAAAGTACCGGCGCGGCGATGCGCTTGAAAAACTTATTCATAAATCTTCACAGGGTTTAGAAATTTCCTATTTGACGGCAAAATTAACGATTTGCGATAAGAGCTGCTGTCAATTAATCTAATTTAACGATCCAAGTTTTAGACCCCGTTCTCCTAAACAGAGCAAAGGCCATGTCGACTTGTCATCGATATGGCCTTTGATTATAGGGTGGAATTCCCGGATTACTTCACAAGGACTTTGCGAGCGTTGCTGCCCTGCTTGACGATATAGATACCGTCAGTGGGATTGTCTACACGGATACCCTGGAGGTTGTAGTAGACTGCGGGTGCATCAGTATCGTTGCTGATGACATCCTCAACACCGGAGTTATCGGGATTCTCGGGAGCCTTGTAGTCCTCGATTTCCTGAATACCCTTGTCGGTATAGTAGCGGTAAGAGATGTTGCGAGTGCCGGCCAGTGAGCCATAAGCTGTAGTGCTTGTGAAGCCTTCAGCTACTTCCTCAGCCTTGGCGGGAGCTGCTGCGCGGGGCTGTGTAGCCACTTCCTCACCGTTGACGATATTGTAGAACTTGATTTCCTTGAAGATGTAGGTGTTGTAGCGATTCTGCTTGCCTGCGATGGTGAAGTGGATGCCGATAGTTCCTTCGTGAGCTGAATAGACGTCCCACTCATAGACCATGAAGCGCTCGGCGTTGATCAGGTAGGGGTTGGTCTCATTGTCACCATCCCAGGGCTCGGGTGTGCCGGTTCCGTCGAGAAGCACTTTATCTTCGGGCATCTCGGCGATGCAGTCTCCTTCATTCTCCCAGCGGTAGAATGCTTTGGCATCGATGGGGAACTTATTGCCGACAGCATCGTCGCCCACGCCGTTATGAGTCACAGGCCATGCGGTAGAAGGATTGGCTGCACATGCGTAGATGGTCGGTACCTGGACATCGTCCTGAACGTGGCGACCGCGGTGGAGCACCTGGAAGACGAGACGTACGCGGATCGGCTTGCTGATGTCGCCCTGATTACGGTTATTACCGTCCATGTAGAATGAGATCTGTGTTGAGCCATATTTCTTGGAGAAGGGCCAGCCATAGACGTTGGCACCGGGACCAAACTCCTGATTGTAGACAAGCACCTTGCCGATGTGGCCGCCGAGATCCTGGATTGAGAGACCGTTCTGGAGGTCGGCGAAGAGCTCGTCATTGTTGACTGAAGCGTCGGCTCCACGCTGGTGGATTGAGATCACATGACCGTTCTGGTCCATGAGCTCCTGTGTGTAGGTAGCGCCGGGAGCAGTCCACCATGTACCTGCGACGTCGGTGGGAACCTGACGGGCTGCAAAGGGTCCTACGGGATATTTCTCCCAGTCGTAGCCGGCAGGAGTGATGTCGACGAGTTGTGCATAGACAGGATCGATATTCATTTCGAGTGCGACCTTGCCGGTGTTGAAGTCGACGGTGATGTTGTATTCACCGGGAGCTGTTGTCCAGCTGTTAGGGCTTTCGAAGAAGTCGTCAGCCTTCTTGATCTCAGCCTCGGCCTTCCATGCACCGTAGCGGGGAGCTGCATTGACAGAATCCTCAGCGCCGGTCACAGTCACGAAAGCAAAGGTTGAAGCGGTCTCGCCGGTGAGTGTCACACCTTCGATGGTGAACACGCCATCCTTGCCAGTCAGCTCAGCGCCTGCGTAGGTTGTATCCCAGCTGTGGCCTTCGATGTCGCCCAGGAGGTAGAGGTGTTCAGGGGCGGTCAGAGCCGGACGGGGTGTCTCGGTTGTAGCCGTGATAGTCTCCTTAGCGAGGTCCAGGACGAAGTGGAACTTGCCGGCCCAGGGGGTCTCGATATTGTTGGCATTGCCGGGGACGAGCTCTACTACCTTGCCGGGAGCGAGGATGTCCTCGATGTGCCAGCTGGTACCGATGCCGTTGTCACCGGCCTTGAAAGCATTCCAGCCGCCGTTGGTGCGGGGGTCAAGAGTTGTAATCTTAAACTTGAGGGCCTCTTCAAATTCGAGGTCAAACTCGTAGATATCAGTCTTGCCTTCAGCCTGAGCTACGACCATGGGGTTGCTGGGATTCATGCCGTTGAAGTTGCCTGCGATATAGACAGCCTTCTCCACGACGGGAGGTGTCACGCCATGATCAGCGTCCCAGCCTTCGGGTTTTTCGGGTATGGGGGTGGTCTTCTGTTCGGCAAATGTAGCTTCGGTAGCTGCATCCACGCCATCGATACCATTAGCTGCCACCTTGACGGGAATCTGGTAGGTAGCGCCGTTGCAGGTAGCGGTGAGTGTAAATTCGCCGCTCGCGGGAGCGATCATCTTGCGGTTGCCTGAGTTGAAGGTAGCGGTGCCTTCAGGTGCAGAGAGTGTGAACTCGGTAACATCGGTGCAGACAAGAACGCCATACTTGTTGTAACCATAGATTTTGGGGACGTAGCCTTTACCGGGCTTGATTGTGAGGGCCTTGTCGACCATTTCGATTGAGGCGATCTCGCGATCCTCGGGAGCATTGGTCACGAGGAAGAGGCCGTTCATCACAGGACGGTTATAGCCGTTCATGACGCCCTGCACTGCTGAGCGCTGGCCGAGATTCTCGACATGGAGCACAGATGAACCGCCGCCGTCAAGAGCCATAGCGTGATAGCAGCCGATAGCCTCCATGAAGTTGCCGAGAGCCTTGAAGGTCATACCCTGATTGCGGGTTGTACCTTCGTCGAGCACAACGATATAGAGGGTCTTGCGGTCCTGGCTGAAGCCCACAGCTGTACGTGCTCGACGAGAGCTACCGCCGAGGTCGCTCGGAGTGTTGGCGGGCACAGCTGTAAGGGGCTGACCGTCGGTCACCAGGCGGGGCCATCCGCCGAGGGTCTCACGGCAGGAGTTAGCTTCGCCGTCGGCTGTGAAGGGGATTGTCACCTTCACCTTGTCACCGGCTTTCACCTTATCATTGAAGTTACTTTTATTGACACCGGAGAGCACATAGCCCTTAACGGGTACGGCCATGTCGCCGCCGCTACCGGAGTTGGTGGTATTGCCGACTAAGAATTCGCCCTCACCACCGAAGATGGTCTGATTGCCGATCTGCTTGAGCTCGGCCTCAGAGCCCCACTTGTTGGTGCCGGTAGATGTGCGGTTGACGTATGAGCTGTAAAGCACCATATAGTCAGTGGCGCGGGTTGCAGCGTTGTAGCGAAGCTCCTCGCTGGTAGTACCATCGGGGAAGGTCACAGTGCCGAGGTCGGCATTCGGGCCTGAGTAGCCGTTACGGATACCCAGGTTGCAGCCGAACTCGATGTGGTCGGCGATATAGGGGAGGCCATCCTTGTCGATGATGAAGTGATTGCCCTCGAAAGGCGCACTGTCATTGAGGAAGTTGCCGGCATAGACATATTTGCCGTCGGCTACAGTGACGCCGCAGGTGATATAGCCGAAAAAGTCGCCGTTGACACCCGCAAAATAGTGATTTTCATAGGATGTGTGCGCATCCATCATCTTGGGGATGGTCTTGAATACGTCCTGAATAGCATGATCGTCAGCAAATGCGACTTTTGGGGTCACATATTCGTTGGTGAGATCGACTTTGAGGATGTTGGCAGTAGTCGTGGCGTTGAGCTTGCTGATATCGTCAGAAGCATCAGTGCTGAAGTTGATGACAGTCTGTGTCTCAACCGTACCCGGACCTACTGTGACGGTGTATATGTCATTAGTCTGCATGACACCATACCCCTTTGTCTGGTAGGTTTCGCCCAGCACAGGCATGGCGCAAAGCGTGCCTGCAGTAAGGGCTGATAGAATTTTTTTCATGTGATAACAGATTATTGGTAAGTAATTTATGTTGTATAATCTCTAAAATGGCGTTAGCCAAATGCAAAGATAAAAATTTTTGACTGAATCCCGACGGTTTTGGCAGCTTTTTTTATCGCGAAGCCTTGCGATAAAGCACCACAGCGATGATGGCATAGATGAAATTTGGGATCCACATGGCTACCATCGGCGATGTCAGGCCTGAGACGGCGAATGTCGAGGTCACGGTCATAAATAGTATGTAGCTGAAGCTCAGCGCCAAGCCGATACCGATATTGATGCCCATGCCCCCCTTGACCTTGCGCGACGATAGCGACATGCCGATCACCGTCAGGATGAACGCGGCGGCACACATCGCATAGCGGCGCTGCAGCTCGATCTCGAATGATTTGATATTGGCCACGCCGCGTTCTTTCTGGCGCGATATATAGGTCGACAGCTGCGGGTTGGTCAGAGTCTCATGGTCGTTTTTGGAGATCAGGAAGTCTCTGGGCTCGAAGGGGATAATGGTGTCGAGGGCCGTGCCGGAGGTGATGTATTCGCGATTGCCGCGGAAGTCGCGTATAAGATAGTTCTGCACACGCCAGCGATAGAGCGTGTCCCACTTTATGGTCTGTGCCGTCAGGCGCGACACAAGTTGCTTGTCCTCAAACTTTTCGAGCGAGAACTTCACTCCCGTGCGGGTAGGAGCGTCGTAGCGGCTCATGTAGGCTATCTCCCCCCTGGCCACCTGAATCATGATGTTTGATCCATACTCGACGCGCTTATTCTTGACATAGGTGTTCATGTAGTCGATGCGCTTGACGTTGGCCGGCGGGATGACGTAGGCCGACAGCACATACGTGGCTCCGGCGATCACGGCCGCCGATATCATGTAGGGTCTCAGCAGGCGCCGATAGCTGACTCCGGATGAGAGTATCGCGATAATCTCCGAATTATCAGCGAGTTTAGATGTAAAGAAGATGACAGCGATAAATGTAAAGAGCGGGCTGAACTGGTTGGCAAAATAGGGCAGAAAGTTGACAAAATAGTCGAAGATCGTGGCCTTGAGCGGAGCCTTGGTGAAGGCATCGAGCTTCTCGTTGATGTCAAACATGATTGTGATCGCCAAAATCAGGATGATGGCGAAAACGTACGTTCCGAGAAACTTCCGGATGATGTACCAGTCGAGTATCTTCAGCGGTCGCTTTAGCTGCATATCAGAGTCGGCGAGTGACGTTGACTACCATTTCAGCTTTCCACTGGGCGAAGTCACCCTCGATGATGTGGCGGCGCGCCTCGCGGACAAGCCAGAGATAGAAGCCGAGATTGTGGATCGAAGCTATCTGCATGGCCAGTGACTCCTGGGCGATAAAGAGATGGCGCAGATAGGCCTTGGTGTACACATGGTCTACATAGACGGGACCATCCTCCTGGATCGGTGAGAAATCATTGGCCCACTTTGCATTGCGCATATTCATGATGCCGTAGGGGGTGAAGAGCATGCCGTTGCGGCCATTGCGCGTGGGCATCACGCAGTCCATCATGTCGACGCCGCGGTCTATGGCCTCGAGGATGTTGGCCGGCGTGCCTACTCCCATCAGGTAGCGGGGCTTGTCGGCCGACAGTATCTCATTGACCACCTCGATCATGTCATACATGACCTCAGCCGGCTCGCCGACAGCAAGGCCGCCGATAGCATTGCCGTCGGCCCCCAGCTCAGCTACACGCTCGGCAGCCTCACGACGCAGATCCGGATACGTACATCCCTGCACGATAGGGAAGTAAGCCTGACGATAGCCATACAGACCCTCGGTCGATTTGTAGCGTTTCCACCCGCGCTCGAGCCAGCGCATAGTCAGGTCGAGCGACTTGCGGGCATACGACCGCTCCGACGTACCGGGAGGACACTCATCGAGAGCCATCATGATGTCAGCGCCTATAATGCGCTCGATATCAACGACATTCTCGGGCGTAAACAGGTGCTTGCTGCCGTCGATGTGAGAGCGGAATGTAGCTCCCTCCTCGGTCAGTTTTCGGATCGATGAGAGCGAGAACACCTGGAAGCCGCCGCTATCGGTCAGGATCGGGCGCTCCCAGCCAATGAACTTATGAAGGCCACCGGCCTGACGGAGTATCTCCGTGCCGGGGCGCAGATACAGGTGATAGGTGTTGCCGAGGATGATCTTGGCATCGATATCGTCACGAAGCTCGCGGGCGTGGACAGACTTTACGCTGCCGACGGTGCCGACAGGCATAAAGATAGGTGTCGGTATCCGGCCATGATCGGTCGAGATCATACCGGCACGGGCATCTGAGCCCGGAGCTGTAGCTTGCAATTGAAATTCCATACGGGTGCAAAGTTACGCACTTTCAAGATACTATCAAAGCTCCCGACACAACAAATTCGGGCTTCCATTTGGTAATCTCGCGAGGAGTGATTATCTTTGCACAGAAATCGGGGCGTAGCGCAGTCCGGTAGCGCACCTGGTTTGGGACCAGGTGGTCGCAGGTTCGAATCCTGTCACCCCGACAGATAGTCAAAACCCTCAGAGTTAGCAATATCACAACTCTGAGGGTTTCTTTTTTCAAGGCTGCTTTGATCGGATTCTAAACATCCGAAGGCGTTCGGATGTTGTTAGTGATGTATCAGCAATGGCCGCCATGATAGTTAATGACCCGACAGACAAAGATGTAGCTAAAGCCGTAGTGCAAAGCAAGTTGATCCATCGCCATGTGATAGCTATAGACCATGCTCTGCTCTGGGTCGCCGCGCTAAGCTTCGCGGCCTACTTCCACTTGGCGCCCGAGTTCACCCGCGCCGAGGCTCTTCTGCTATCGACGCTTGTGGCCTACGGAGCCTATCTGTGTGAGAGCGCTTTAGGTACTCTCCGAGTGGCCGCCTCGGGCTATGCCTACAGCTACGATTTCCGCCGTGCAGGGATGTGGCGATGGATCGCCCTCAACATCGCCGTCAATGCCGTCCTGTCGCTCCTCTTCCTCCGCGACCCGTCGTGGGTGTGGCTCCTGCTGATAATCCTCACTGCCGGATGGCAGAAATATATGGACGGACGCATCCCTCCCCGCCTGCAGGCTACGGGCGTCCGAATCCTCAATGAATCAGCCGATAATCGACAGACGTCATGAACATCTCTCCTCAACTCATACTGATCTTCGCCATCGTCGTGGCATCGCTTTTCGTAGCGGTCTTTGCAGTCGCCGCTTTGGTGACCGCCCGCAACCGCCGCATCATAAGCCGCGCATCAAAAAAAGCCGGCTCGCAGGAGTCGGCTTCAGGTGTATAGGTCCCCAAAAAAGGAATCAATATTCGGGATCGAAGAGGGTGTTGAGCAGGTGAGCCAGGCGTAGACCGCCATTGAGCAGCTGATCTTCGATGACGGGAGTCCAGCGTGCTACTTCATTATATGACAGGTTGCTACCCTCGGGTGTCTCCTCATAGATTGTGGCGGCGATAGCGGCTGACTGCTTTGCCCAATCGTCGATCGAGCCGCCGATGATCTCTGCTTCCTGAGCCGGAGTGGCACGATCTATCATCATCTGCCACTCGGTGAAGCCCCACTTGTGGCCTGACTCTACGATGTTGCTGTCCCAGACGGAATGGAGGTTATTGTCGCGACCGAAGAACTTGACTTTGACGCGGTTGCCACCCAGATCGGTAGCGTGGCCCATGTGCATCGGCTGATGGATATCGCCCACGACATGCACCAATATCTTCATAGCAAGCTGCTTGTCGTCAAATGACTTATGCGGATCCTGGAGGGTCTCAAGCTGAGCCTTGATGGCAAGGACAGCATCGCCGGCAGGATTGGCCTGAGCCTCCTCGTAGCGCTCACCGGCGTCGATATTCTTGTAATGCCATGTCTTGGTGTAGGCAAATGGACGGGTGTGGCTGGCATTGTCGAGCCAGTTGGCCCAGTAGACCATCGACTTTCCTTCGAGGAGGCTGTCGACGGCAGCACGTGTAGCCTCAGTAAGATGCTGTTCTGCTATATAGGCAGTGACGTCGTGACCCTTCTGCCCCCAGGCGAGTGCCGAGGGAGCTGCGGCGAAAGCGATTGCTGCCACGAGAATGTAGTTGCGGAGTTTCATTATCTGGATATTAAAAGCGTTGATTTCATGCGTGATGTGAATGGTCGGCCGCCCCGGCTTCTTGCTTTTCGTGGTGCGACGGAGCCTTCATTCGCATCTTTATCTCGTCGAATCCCTGACCATAGACGCCGTTGACGTTGGCCTGGGTGATAAACGCATCATCGTCGATAGCCTTGATGATGCGGAAGATAGTCATAGCCTCATATTTGCGGCACATGACCAGAAGCACCTTCACCTCCTGCTTGCTATACCATCCCATGCCGGAGAGCACTGTGCATCCGCGATGCGCCTCATTGTTGATGGCTGTAGCTATCTCCTCCCAGTAGCGCGAGAAGATGGTAAACTGCACTGCCTGTCGGTTGGTATTGATCATCATATCAGCCATAAATGGAATGATAAGCAGGGTCACATATCCATATACGGGGCTGGCGATCACCTGCCCATCGGGACGCGGAAGCAGAAGCGAAGAGGTCACGATACAGAGGTCGCAGATCTGCATCGTGCGGCCTACAGAGACATTGGTGTGCTTGGCTACCATCGCAGCGATGATATCCACGCCACCCGAGCTGCCGTTGTGCACGAAGGTCAGGCCGATACCGATGCCGCAGAGGATGCTGCCGATGATCACATTCATGAATGTCTCCTGCTCGACCAGCGGCTTGGTAAAGAGGGGCTGAAACAGACCGATCGCAAGCGCGATGACAGTGACGCCGAAGACCGTGCGGACGACGAATGTGCGGCTGACCGTCTTGTAGGCTATCATCAGCAGGATGATATTCAGCACATAGATTGAGACCGCGATGGGCACACCGTAACTGAATATCTTCTCGGTCAGGAAATAGATCAACTGACCGATACCTGCCATGCCGCCGATGACGACATTCTCAGGCGCCAGAAAGGCTGTAAAGCCCAAGGCATAAAGGCAAAGGCCAACGACTATGAAGACATAGTCCTTGGCGCTAATCCATATTTTATCTTTAAATTGCATGGGATGTGGATGAGTTGCTTTGCGTTATGATTGGTTTGCGTGACGCTTGTCGCTCGCCTTCGGGGGAGGGCCGCGAGGGGAGAAACGACGCACAAAGGTAGTCATATATTTCTATATTGACATCAGTGTTTTAAGATTTTTTTTGAGTCAGCGACTCCGGCGCGCGCGTGCCAGCAGCCACAGCAATGCTATCACGCCAAGCACTACCGCGGCCCTCGGCAGCGACGGCGATTCGACACTCGACCTTTCCGCTCTGACGGCAGTCACCGTGGCCGTATCTCTCACTGTCGCCGCCACTTCCCTACTCGACTGCTCCTCCACCGAGTCGACTGCGGCAGCCCGGCCGCTCATCTCAGCCCGCCGCGCCTTGACAGTCACCCGCCGTCCGGAGGAGTCAGCGCGGATCTCAATCTGAGGCTCCTCGAGGACGAGGTCGGCCAACAGCTCGCGGACCGACACGCGGCTCAGCGTGTCGGCTGCACTGACGGCAATTTCCGACCGGGCCGACTGCTCCCGGCTCACTCGCTCCGATGCGCTCTGCGCCGACCGACACCCGCCCGGCAGCCCGACCAACAGTATTATAATAGGTAATAGTCTCATAGCTCAGCGTATTCTGAAGTTGCATCAAATGACGGGCAAGCCTTGGCGGCAAAGTCGCGATGGCCGCAAATCTTCGCGTCAGGATAACGCGCCTTCAGCTCCGCGAGCAGCTCGCGCAAGGCCCGGCACTGCTCGGGCATCCGGGTATCGACGGGATTCATCCGGCTGTCGCACCCGCCCGCATAGCATACACCTATAGAATTAGCATTGCGGCCGGAGCAGTGGGCGCCGATCTCAGCATCACTCCTCCCCTGCTCCACACGCCCGTCCAGCCTGACGAGGTAGTGATAGCCTATCGAGCGAAACCCTCTTTGGCGATGCCATCTGTCGACGTCGGCAGCCGTGACATCGCGTCCGGCCGGTGTGGCCGTGCAGTGTACGATAATGAGGTCAATCCTGCGCATCGCTCCCCTCCTTTCCTATCAGTTTCCTCTCTACTACATCGACGATGGCACGAGCCAGGTCGTCGCGATTCTCAATTATGGCCCGCACCGTCTCGGCCGCCTCGCTGATCTGCTTCTTCTCATAGGTGGTCTCCATCACCGACTTCCACTCGCAGAAGATATTGAAGGCGCCCATAGCCATAGTCAGAAATGGAGCCGAGAAGAAGACACTGGAAATCATGTCGATACAGGTCAGGCAGACCATCGGCAGCAGATACTTGACAGCCTTGTCGCACGTCTTCTTATACCCTCGCGAGCGAGTCGCGATCCCGGCTCGGCGAGCCTTGCACACCCCCGTCACGAAGTCGACCACCATCGAAATCACCACGCCGCCATAGGTGACGGCCAGCCACGCCGGAAACGAAGCCAGTCCGGGCAGCATCTCTACGATCATCAAAGTATTTTCCATAGCAAACAATGTGTTATTTAGTTCAGTAGCAAAGGTACTCCCCTGCCGAGCCGAAACGAATCACCCTTTTACACTTTCGAAGGCTCTCAATATCTTCGCCAAATTTGTTAATTTTTGGAAATTTGAAAGTAAAGTCAATATTTTTTCACCAAATAATCACTATTTTTGCACTCACATTTGAGCTACAACAGCCATTTGCTTAACTTTTGAATCTTATCACTAACCTAACCACATTAGAATATATGGCTCGCCCACAACTTGACGCATTAGACGTCAAAATCCTTAACCTCCTGCTCGACAACGCCCGACGACCCTTCCTGGAGATAGCACGTGAATGCAAAGTATCCGGCGCCGCTGTCCATCAGCGCATCGCCCGACTCCAATCGATAGGCGTCATCCAAGGCTCGCAGCTCAACATCAATCCCTCCTCGATCGGATTTGACACCTGCGCCTATATCGGATTCTTCCTCAAGGACCCCTCCAAGCTCAATGAGGTAGTCGACCGCCTCAAGCAGATCCCCGAAGTCGTAGAGTGCCACTTCACCACCGGCCGCTACGACCTCTTCATCAAGCTCTACGCCCACAATAACGACCATCTGCTCAGCGTAATCCAGGAGAAGCTCCTCGGCCTGGGTCTGGCTCGTACCGAATCTCTCATCTCATTCAAAGAGCTCTTCAATCGCCAGCTCCCCATCAGCACTCAGGAGTAAACCCTCCTCCCCACCCTCCCTCTACACCGAATTACGGCCCGGACTGCTTAGTCAAGCATCCGGGCCGCAGCTTTTTCGGTTGAGAGTGAGGGCTTAAGCCTCCTTTACTCGATTCTTGGCTTTGTTGTTGGTTTTAGTAGCTGAGGAGTCCATGTCCTTCTCCTCTTTAAGGTCGATCTCCTTGCGATTAGAGTCTAACACCTTATACTCCAGATAGGCAAGCGACTGGTCGGCCATGATCTTCCATGATCCGCCGATGCTCATGCGCCACTTCCTGTGGAGCGAGAAGAGCCCTTTCTTGATATACGCCTCGACAAAGGGATGCACATACATGACGAATCCCTTTACATTCAGATCCTTGACCAGATATTCGATCTTCTCGCGGAGCACGTCGGTGAAGAGCAGCGACGGCTGTATCTGCCCCTTGCCAAAGCATGACGGGCAGCTCTCGGTCGTCACTATGTCCATAGCCGGACGCACACGCTGGCGGGTGATCTGCATAAGGCCGAACTTACTCAGAGGCAAGATATTGTGGCGGGCACGGTCGTTGGCCATCAGCTGGCGCATGTGGTCGTAGAGCTGCTGGCGATGCTCTGCCTTGGCCATGTCGATAAAGTCGATGACGATGATGCCGCCCATGTCGCGCAGGCGCAGCTGACGCACGATCTCCTCGGCAGCTCGCATGTTGACCTCCAGAGCGTTGCTCTCCTGGTCATTGGTAGCTTTGGCGCGATTGCCGGAATTGACGTCGATGACATGCAGAGCCTCCGTGTGTTCGATGATGATATACGCGCCTGACTTGAACGACACCGTCTTCCCAAACGATGACTTGATCTGGCGGGTGATGTTGAAATTGTCAAAGATCGGCTTCGGATCGTCATAGAGCTTCACTATCGACGCGCGGTCGGGAGCTATCAGGCTCACATACTTTTCTATCTGCTCCTTGACGTCAGGGTCATTGACATATACGCTCTCGAATGTGGGCGAGAAGATGTCGCGGAGCACGCCGACTATGCGGCTCTCCTCCTCAAATATCAGCGCGGGAGCTGTGGCTCGCTGCGCGCGTGAGATGGTCTGATTCCAGCAGTTGAGCAGCGTCTTGAGCTCGCCGACGAGTTCGGCAGCACCTTTGCCCTCGGCCGACGTACGGATTATGACGGCGAAATTGCGGGGCTTGATGCTCTGGATGAGCTGGCGCAGGCGATGCTTCTCCTCTGTGCTCTTGATTTTCTGAGAGATAGAAATCTTGTCGCCGAAAGGCATCAGCACCATGTAGCGGCCGGTAAACGACAGTTCTGTAGTCAGTCGCGGCCCCTTTGATGAGATAGGCTCCTTGACGATCTGCACCAGTAGCTCCTGACCGAGCGTGAGCTGATCGGAGATCACGCCCTGCTTTTCGATGTCAGGCAGCAGCTTCATCTTCGAGATTGGCGGTATCTTTTTGCGATCACCATCCAGGAGCTGTCCCAGAAATGCTTTGTATGATGAAAAATGGGAGCCAAGATCGAGATAATGGAGGAAAGCGTCCTTCTCGTAGCCTACATTGACGAAGGCAGCGTTGAGGCCCGGCATAAGCTTCTTGACCTTGGCGAGATAGATATCGCCGACGGCATAAGCCTGCGACCGCGACTCCTTCTGCAATGAGACAAGTCGGGAGTCTTCGAGCAGCGCGATCGAGACATCCTCAGGCTGCACGTCAACTATCAGTTCGCTTTTCATTATCTTTTCAGTTTTGATTAACAGTATTATCGGTTGTAAATAAACGCCGAGAACAAACTCTCTACAAGCGTCAGACTCGTGTCGAGGCGCCGTCGGGAGTTTGTTCCGTATATTGCGTTTATCCGTTGTTACGTCCGGAGGTCGCCGAAGATTACTTCTTCTTGTGACGATTCTTTCTCAGACGTTTTTTACGCTTGTGAGTCGCCATCTTGTGGCCTTTTCTTTTCTTTCCGCTGGGCATTGTGAGCAGGATTTGGGGGTTAATAAATAGTATGATTTAAGTCTATCTACTTCTGGAGCACAAGGGGACTTAGCCTTATTTTACCTCTTCCATGAAGACCTTTGCAGGCTTGAAAGCGGGGATCTTATGCTCGGGGATGATGATAGTAGTATTTTTTGAGATGTTGCGGGCGGTCTTCTCTGAACGCACCTTGATAATGAAGCTACCGAAGCCACGGAGATAGACATTCTCACCTTCAGCGAGTGATTCCTTCACGACCTGCATGAATTTTTCGATTGTCTCGAGCACAGCGCCTTTTTCGATGCCTGTTGACTTGGCAATTTCGTTTACGATGTCAGCTTTTGTCATTGTTCTTTTATCTTAATAAATTAATGTAATTCGCAAAGATTAGTGGAGGGCCGAAGTGTTGGTCCCCGAAATCGTTGTGCAAATATCACACTTTTTTTTTAATTAGCAACTATTTGAAGGTAAGTTTTTTTAGTTTTTCGGCCATGAATCTGCTCCGGCATTCAGCTTCCAGCACAATTCGGCCTTTCAGTCAACCATAGTGGGCTCCATCAGTTAGTTAAATTTCATTAATTATTTGTCACTTATTTCATTTCCGTCTACTTTTGAAAGAAACAAAACTCACCTCTCATGAGAAACCCCGTATCCTATTTAATTTGTCTGCCTGCAATCGTGTGTGCAGTGATTTTCGCTCGTGCAGACGAGCGTACGGATGCTTATTACGAGGCAATTGCGAATGCAATTGCAGCCGGGAACTTCCTAACCGCAGACTCGATTCTGCACGAGTGGAAAAATGCCGGCAACGAGCCTATCGAACGCACTTTTGCCGAAGGACATGTCGCCTACCGACGCGGACAAGCCGAGCTCGGCAAACAACTCACCGACTCGGCTATCAACCTGAGCCCGAAGAGCCTTGATTTCCGCACCCGACAGATTCGCGAACAATATCTCGCAGGCCAGAGAGATGAAGCCTTTCAAGGAATTAGAAAATTAGCCGCCGAGACTGCTAAAAATCAGACAGACTGGCTGATTGACGATACTCCGATCGACATTCCTGCCGACGAAGCCGTCTGCCTGCTGATGTCATCACATATATACAACCAACTCAATCACTTTTTGCCGAGCACTGATTTACGCCAGTTTGCCGATTCAGTCATTAAAGCTTATCCCGAGTACGGGTCAGTCCTCATCAATACAGGCATAGGCTACGCGCTTTATGAGAAAGGCGATAAGGCCGGTGCAATTCAAGCATGGGAGCAGGCACTCCCCGGGGCACACCAGCCGGAGCTTTCACACCTGCGCGCATTGCTTGCCACATCCTATGGCGAAGTCGGCGACACTCAGCGTTCATCAGACCTGGCCAAGTTGATTCTTGACGATCCGGAGTCAGATCCCGAGATCTGTCAATACATAAAACAGAGTTACAGCGTAGAAGTCGATACGCTGTCATATAGGCAGATACAATTCAACGTATTGTCCTACTTTGCGAGTCCGCTCGCTACAGAATGGATTACCGAAAATCTCGAACACCCCGAAATCATCTTGCCGAAATATCTCGCTGGAATGAATTACGTGTCAGAACGTGACCTCTCCTGCATTAAGGCCGAAAGATTTGATGTCGAGGCCAATTTCGCCGACTCGACAGACCTCCTGCCCGTCATCGTATGGACTATGCCTGAGCCAAAGAATTTCGTCGACTGCAAATATGTCGCTTTTGTACCCCAAGGCGATTCCCTGCGCTACATTACACTCGAAAAGACATTGCCTTTAGATAACGACGAACTCAAAAATATGTATATCGTCTGCGAGGCCGTTTTCAATGTCGAGTCGGAGGGCTACGACCATCGTAACTACGGATACCGAGTCGGCGACAACCTTACCACCGAACAATTCTCACGACTGGCCGCCCATGCCGTCTACGACATGTCATCGCGCGCCGGGGTTGAAAGAAAGGGCAATAAAACCACCATCCACATTCCGAGCGCCGAGGAAAAATAAGCACTAACGGGGTTGACAAGTTGACTTTCTTTTAGTAATTTTGTAGCTGAATTCAACCATATAATCTACCGGTAAAAAATGCTTGATAAAATTAAATCACTCCGCGAAGAGATCGAGACACTCCAGGCCTCCAATGCCGAAGAGGTCGAGCAGCTTCGCATCAAATATCTCAGCAAAAAAGGCTCTGTATCGCTCCTGATGAATGACTTCCGCAACGTCCCTGCCGAACAGAAACGCGAAGTAGGCCAGGCTATCAACGAGCTCAAGACCTTTGCTACCGAACGTATCAACACCCTGCGCGAAGCCCTCGAGACTGCCGACGGCGACTCTGCCGGCATCGACCTGTCGCGCACCGCTTCCGACCTCCGCCTCGGCACACGCCATCCGCTCTCTATCGTCCGCGAGGAGATCCTCGCCATCTTCAGCCGCCTCGGATTCACCGTAGCCGAAGGGCCTGAGATCGAGGACGACTGGCATGTATTCTCGTCGCTCAACTTTGCCGACGACCACCCCGCACGCGACATGCAGGACACATTCTTCATCCGTCGCAATCCCGACGTGCTCCTCCGCACCCACACCTCGTCAGTACAGAGCCGCACCATGGAGCACACTCAGCCACCGATCCGCATCGTCTGCCCAGGACGTGTCTACCGCAACGAAGCGATCTCGGCCCGCGCTCACTGCTTCTTCCATCAGGTCGAAGCCCTATATGTCGACAAAAACGTGTCATTCGCCGACCTGAAGCAGACCCTCCTCTACTTCGCACGCGAGATGTTCGACTCCGACACCAAGATCCGCCTCCGCCCCAGCTACTTCCCCTTCACCGAGCCCTCAGCCGAGATGGACATCTCGTGCAACATCTGCGGCGGAAAGGGTTGCTCATTCTGTAAGCACACCGGCTGGGTAGAAATCCTCGGTTGCGGCATGGTCGATCCCAATGTGCTCGAAGCCTGCGGCATCGACTCCAAAGTCTACAGCGGTTTCGCCCTCGGCATGGGTGTAGAGCGTATCACCAACCTCAAGTACCAGATCAAAGACCTGCGCATGTTCTCCGAGAATGACGTCCGCTTCCTCGAAGAATTTACCGCAGCTCACTGATCACCGGTCCTCACCGGCAACTAATCCCCACAGCCATGTCACCACTCCTCTGTGTAGCCATCGGAGGCGCTTTGGGCGCAATCTGCCGATACATCGTCGGCTCCCTCAACTTCGCCCAGTCGCAGCCACACCTTCGCACAGCCATAATCAACATCGCCGGATGCCTCATCATAGGCATCGCCTGGACCGTAATCGACTCCCTGCAGCCATCAAAGGCGTGGTATAACATATTGGTAGCCGGATTCTTAGGCGGATTTACCACCTACTCATCATTCTCTCTGGAGACGATTCGCCTCATCCTCGACGGCCGCATAGTCGCTTCGCTCGCCTATGTCAGTCTGACTCTGACAGGATGCCTTGCAGCCTGTGCCGCAGGGCTCTTCGCCACATCACACCTCCTCAACCATCACCCCACGGCCCTATGACCTCCCGTCAGAGATATAAGGCTGTGATAGAGTGGTTTGAGGCGTCGATGCCGGTAGCCGAGACAGAGTTGCACTTCGACACGACATTCCATCTGCTCGTGGCCGTCATCCTCTCGGCACAGTGCACCGACAAGCGCGTCAACATGATCACTCCGCCACTATTCGAGGCCTACCCCACCCCCGAGTCGATGGCAGCATCCACCGTGGAGGAGATCTTCGAATACATCCGCAGCGTCTCCTACCCCAACAACAAGGCGCGCAACCTGCTGGCAGCCGCCCGAATGATCACCGAAGAGTTTGGCGGCGAGATCCCCTCCGACATGGACTCCCTGCTCCGCATCCCCGGCGTCGGGCGCAAGACAGCCAATGTCATGCTCGCCGTAGCCTTCGATCGCCAGGCCATGCCGGTCGACACCCACGTCTTCCGCGTCAGCGAGCGACTCGGCCTGACCACCGGCAGCCGCACTCCGCTTGAGACGGAGCGTACCCTCGTCAGCAACATACCCGCCGACAAACTCTCCAAGGCCCATCACTGGCTCATACTCCATGGCCGATACGTCTGCAAGGCACGCCGCCCCGACTGCCTCAACTGCGGACTCAAGCCCTTCTGCCGATACTATTCAAAATCATAAACCACCATCTCCGTCGAGCCCATGACAGACAATATGTTTCTCTTCATCATCGAAGTAATAGGCACGATAGCCTTCGCCATCAGCGGCATCAGGCTCGCCGCCTACAAGAATTTCGACCTCTTCGGAGCCTACTCGGTCGGTCTCGTGACAGCTATCGGCGGCGGCACGCTGCGCGACCTGCTCCTCGACATTCCCGTCTTCTGGATGCAGACATGGTGGTATCTCGCCGTGACCGGCATCTCGCTCATCCTGGTCGTGCTCTTTCGTAAAGTCCTTGTCAG
>JAAVFS010000009.1 GCA_014800605.1 Bacteroidales bacterium
GTGATGACCGACGTACGCATTACTTCACCTCCCAGGTCTCACCGGCGAGGATCATATCGCGCAGTGATGTGAAACCTTTGCGGGCACGTACTTCCTCGACCTGACGGCTTACCTCTTCGTTGTAGACGGGAGCCTCGACGTCGCGGATGATGCCGATAGCGAGCGGGAGGTCGTGGCCGTCCATCATAGCGAGCTGCTGGTGGAGGAAATTGGAGGGAGTGTGTGCGTCATGCACGAGGACATCGTCGATGGTATACCCATCCTGACCGACGGTGACAGCCTTGAGGAGGAATCCGTCGCGGACGAGGCCCTTCTCATTGTTGGTGCCGAAGAGCATCTTCTCGCCATGGCGCAGATGGATGGTGCGCTCGGCGCGGTGCTCGCGGTCGGTGATGTAGCTGTGGATGCCGTTATTGAAGATGACGCAGTTTTGCAGGATCTCGACTACTGATGTGCCGCGATGACGGGCAGCCGCGACGAGCACTTCCTGCGATGTCTGCAGCTCGACGTCGATAGAGCGGGCAAAGAAGTTGCCTCGCGCTCCGAATACGAGCTCGGCGGGGATGAAGGGATCTTCGGTAGTGCCGTAGGGCGACGACTTGGAGACGAATCCACGGTCGCTCGTCGGAGAGTACTGCCCCTTGGTCAGGCCATATATCTTATTGTTGAAGAGCAACATGTTTATGTCGATGTTGCGGCGTACGGCGTGGATGAAGTGATTGCCGCCGATGGCGAGGCCGTCGCCGTCGCCGGAGATCTGCCATACGGTCATCCCGGGATTGGCTACTTTGAATCCGGTAGCTATGGCAGCGCCACGGCCGTGGATGGTGTGGAAGCCGTAGGTATTCATGTAGTACGGGAGACGTGAGCTGCAGCCGATACCTGAGATTACGGCTGTCTTCTCGGGGGGAATGCCAATGGTAGCCATCGCCTTGTGGAGGGTGTTGAGGATGGCATGGTCGCCGCAGCCGGGACACCAGCGCACTGACTGATTGCTCTTATAGTCGGAGGGAGTGTATATCTGATCGTTTTCCATGACTGTTTATGCTTTTTTGGCTTCGTTGATGATGTTCTTTACAGCCTCCTTGACCTCTGAAATCATAAATGGCTGGCCCTGGATCTTGTTGATGCGGCTGATGTTGAGCTCGGGCATTTTGGCCTGTAGATAGTCGGCAAACTGGCCTGTGTTGAGCTCGGCTACGATGACGCGCTTGTAGCGAGAGAGGAGCTCCCGGGTGTTGGCGGGGAGGGGGCTGATATAGCGGAACTGTGCGAGTGCTACAGGTGTGCCCTCCTTGCAGAGCTCTTCGGCTGCGGAGAGGAGATGGCCGTAGGTGCCACCCCACCCTACGAGTATTGTGTCGGCATCGGCGTCACATTCGGCCTTGACAGCGGGGATGTCGAAGGCGATGCGCTCGATCTTCTCGCGGCGCAGACGGACCATCTTTTCGTGGTTGACGGGGTCGGTGGAGATGGAGCCCGTCTCGGCATCCTTTTCCAGGCCGCCGAGGCGGTGAGCCAGGCCGGGAGTGCCGGGGATGGCCCAGTAGCGGGCGAGGGTCTGATCGTCGCGCTTGTAGGGCGACCATGATGCGCGGAGATCTTCGGGGACGTAGCGGGGATGGATCTCAGGGAACTCGTCGGCTTCGGGGATGCGCCATGCACTGGAGCCGTTGCCGATGAAGGCGTCGCTGAGCAGGATGACGGGGGTCATGTGCTCGATGGCGATGCGACAGGCTTCGAAGGCCATGGTGAAGCAGTCGGTGGGCGAGACGGGAGCGACGACTACGATGGGCGACTCGCCGTTGCGGCCGTAGAGGGCCTGCATCAGGTCGGTCTGCTCGGTCTTTGTGGGGAGGCCTGTGGAGGGTCCGCCGCGCATGACGTCGATGACTACCAGCGGAAGCTCGGCGATGACTGCCAGACCGATACCTTCGCTCTTGAGGGCAAGGCCGGGGCCGGAAGTAGAGGTCACAGCGAGATTGCCCGCGAATGATGCGCCGATTGCGGAGCAGACGCCGGCGATCTCATCCTCCATCTGCACTGCCTTGACTCCAAGATCTTTGCGCTTGGCAAGCTCGTGGAGTATGTCGGTAGCGGGGGTGATGGGATAGCTGCCGAGGAAGAGGGGTCGGCCCGACTTCTCGGAGGCCATGATCAGACCCCAGGCTGTGGCGGTGTTGCCATTGATGTCGGTATACACTCCCTTGCGGATATCCTCAGTCTCAATGCGATAGGTAGAGACGGAGGCATGTATGTTGTGGCCATAGTCGTAGCCGGCTTCGAGCACGCGGCAGTTGGCTTCGTAGACGGCCGGCTTTTTGGCAAATTTATTCTTAAGAAGGTGTTTGACGGCGTCGAGCGGACGATCAAACAGCCAGCATACCAGGCCAAGTGCCAGGATATTGCGGCACTTGAGGACAGCCTTGAGGTCCATGCCGGTGCCTTCGAGGGCTGCCTTGGTCATGGTGGTGACGGGCACTTCTACTACCTGGGCCGTGATGCCGAGCTCTTTGATGGCGTCCTCGGTCTGATACATTGCTTTCTTAAGGCCGTCAGCCTTGAATGTGTCGGAGTCGATGATGATGACGCCGCCGGGTGCGAGAAACTTGATGTTCTGTTTGAGGGCAGCGGGGTTCATGGCCACGAGGACATTGCACTTGTCGCCGGGGGTGTGAACGCCGGTACCAACGCTGACCTGGAACCCGGAAACGCCGCTCAGCGAGCCCTGCGGAGCGCGTATCTCAGCGGGATAGTCGGGAAATGTAGAAACTGAGCAGCCGAGTCCGGCCGAAACATTGGTGAATATGTTGCCTGCCAACTGCATTCCGTCGCCGGAGTCGCCGGAAAAGCGTATTACGACCTTATCAAGCTCTTTGACGCTGGTATTCATGATTAGGTAATTTCTGATTGATCTATTTTTCAGCAAATTTAGTTGATATTTCGTATCTGCCCAAACTTTTTGCCACCAAAACGTGGAGGCATCGGGGATTTATCAGGGGGCAGCGCGGTGTGGCTTTAATCGGCATACCTTCGGCACGCCTTCACGGGAGGGTGTGCCCCACCCTGCACGCCGGCGCTATCGCGCCTCGGCGTACAGGGTTACTAATAATCGGCCTCCGCAAGGGACGCCCCTAACCGCCTAATCGACTTTTCAGATTTCAGGAAAGCAGAAAGGGGCGCCGTGGGGCGCCCCTTTGGGTATGTGGAATCGCGCAAGGATTAGCGGATAACCTGCTTAGATACCTTATTGCCCTGCTTAACGATGAAGAGACCGTTAGAGGGATTCTGGACGCGTACGCCCTGGAGGTTGTAGTATTCGACGGGTGCATCGACATTATCGTCGGCTGCGATGCTGCCGATGCCGGCTGCATCCTCGTCGATGATGATGGTGTAGGTAGCTCCCTCCTTGGTGTCGAAGCTGATGGCTTTGTCGCCGTCGGCTGTCGGGGTGACGTCGCCGCTATCGGAGGTGACAGCTGCTTCGGTTATGCCGGGATAGATAAGCTTGCAAGGCTTGCCGCTGCCGGAGATGACAGTCACCTTTACGAGCTTGCCATCGACCCACTTCTCGCTGAGGGTGAAGTTGTTCTCAGCGCGCAGGCCACGGATATTGCCGCTCTTCCATTCCTGAGGGAGTGCGGGCAGGAGTCGGATCTCATCGTTGTAGCTCTGGAGGAGCATCTCGGTGACGCCGGCTGTGTAGCCGAAGTTGCCGTCGATCTGGAAGGGTGAGTGAGAGTCAAAGAGGTTGTAGTAGACACCGCCGTTGACCTGGCTTGATGTGTAGGCTGTGGCATGGCGCAGGGCGTTGTGGAGCACGGAGTGAGCGTGCTCGCCGTCGAGGGCGCGGGCCCAGAGGTTGATACGCCATCCGAGCGACCATCCGGTAGAGACATCGCCACGCATGCGGAGCGAGTTGACGGCTGCATCAAAGTATTCGCTTTCAGGGGTTACCTGGGCGAAGGGGTACATGCACATCAGGTGTGACTGGTGGCGGTGGCCGTCCTGACCTACTGAGTAGTCGCTATACTTCCACTCGCGGAGGAGGGGCTGGCCGGAAGAGATGCCATTGAGGGTCGCGCCCCACTTGCCGTCGTAGGTCTCGATGGCGAGGCCTTTGTCGAGCCTGGCATACTTGGCCTTGAGCTCGGCTACATATTCGGGGGTCACAGCGGCATCAGCGCCGAGCACCTCGATAGCCTTGAGTGTCGACTCAAAGAGGTCGGCCACGATCTGCTGGGCATGGGCTGTGCCATCCTCGGCGCCGGGGCCATGCTCGGGCGACCATTCGGCAGGAGCTACGAGTGTGCCGTCTTCAGCCTCGGTGAGGCGCTCGAGCCAGAAGTCGGTGCAGCTGAGCATGACGGGGAGCGCTTTTTCCTTGAGGAAGTCGCGGTCGAGGGTGTAGCGGTAGTGCTGCCAGAGGTGAGAGGTGTACCAGGCGTTGGCTATCACATAGTTTTCAGCATAGTCGGAGTGGCCGAAGATGTTGTTCTGAGTGAAGCATGTCCATCCCTTTGTCATGCCTGAGCGGCGGGCATATTCCTGCCACTCCTTATGCTCGATTGCCATCGAGTGGATGTAGTTGAGGTAGGGCATGTGGAGTTCGGAGAGGTTGGTGATCTCGGCGGGCCAGTAGTTCATCTGCACATTGATGTTGGAGTGGATGTCGCACTGCCATGCGGGGGCGTTGGAGTTGTTCCAGATGCCCTGGAGGTTAGCGGGAGAGTCCATTGTGCGCGAGCAGCCGATCAGGAGATAACGGCCATAGCTGTAATAGAGCTCTTCGAGCATCAGCGCACGGGGGTCGGTGCCGGCGGTGGTAGACTCGTTGTAGTATTTTACGAGGCTCTCGGTGTCGATATCGTTGGTAGCGCCTGAGAATGAGAGCTCGCAGCGGTTGTAGAACGCCTGATGATCGGCTACATGGTCGCGGCGGATAGCTTCCCAGCCCTTCCTGGCTGCGGCTTCGAGGCGAGTGTCGACGAGAGCGCGCATAGCGTCAGCATCAGAGATGTAGGTGTCGGAGTGCTGGTCGAAGTTGGTAGCACCGGCGAGGTAGATTACGATCTCATCGGCACCGGTGACATTGATGCTGCCGTCGGTGGCTGACATCTGACCTCCGACGGGGACTACCTTGACGGCAGCCTTATAGTCGACGAGGTCGAGCTTGCCCTCGAATGAGGCTTTGTCGCCTGAATAGGTGTAGCCCCAGGGGAGGAGCTTGAGCTGATTTTTCAGGCTGACAGCCACGGAGAGCTGTCCGGGCCTGGAGGCGGTAATGCGCATGGCCACAACCTCGTCGGGGTTGCTGGCGAGGTATTCGCGTGTATAGGCCACTGAGCCGTCAGCCGAGGTGTAGCGCGCACCTGCGACGCCCTCAGTGAGGTCGAGATAGCGCACATAGTCCCTGATCGGGCTTGTTTCGCCAAATGAGCCGGAGATGTCGCTGATGATTACGTCGCCGAAGTTCTGATAGCAGCCGCGGATGGTCGACGAGCCGGTCCAGGCTGACTTGTCGTTGAACTGGAGCTGGTCGCGGTGTACGCCGCCATAGACCATCGCACCGAAATAACCATTACCGATCGGAAGGGCATATTCCATCCATGTGTTACCGGCGGTATGTGCCGTCACGGGGAGTGTATACCAGAGTGTGTGACGATGGTCGGGTGTATATGTGGTCGACCCTTCGACGGGATATTCAGCCACGTCGGCCCATACATCAGTCACAGGGTAAAAGCCTACCGCACACTGGGCGTCGCCCTTGGCTTTGGGGGCTATCTGCTTATCCTTGCCGGTGGCGGCCATATAGCAATCGGCATCTCCCTTGGCGGGGTATTCTATCTCATAGAGGCCTCCGTCAAGCTCATGGAGTCGGAAGGCGACAGCCTGCGAAGCGTCTTTATTGTTGCGGAAATATTTGCCACGGAAGCTTACGACGCGCCCCTCCTTATTGGTCAGTGTGAAGCTCTGGGCGTCGCCTGTCAGCTTCCACATCTGCTGGTCGAGAGCGCCGTTAAAAATTGCCGAGGTGACAGGCATATCGTTGGGAGCTACCTGCATTGAGAGCTCCGTCTTGCCGAACACGAGGTAATACCAGTGCTCATCGCCGTCGGTGCTGAACTGAGGCACGACTGCCGAAGCGGCGCCCCACAGAGTGGCCAGTGTCAGCGCGATAGCCAGAAAAAGTCTTTTCATCGTGGTATCAGGTTTTGAGGATTGGTTTTTGAATAAAATGATTGGGTAATTTTTAGCAAATTTAGATGAAATTTCGTGGCTTACCAAACTTTTTGCCACCAAAACGTGGAGGCATCGGGGATTTATCAGGGGTCAGCGCGGTGTGGCTTCAATCGGCGTCCGCAAGGGACGCCTTCACGGGAGGAGGTAGCGTTCCGGGCATATGTCGCTACGCTCCATGTACCCGGTCTCTGTAAATCGGCGCACCGTCGGCGCACACGATGTCAGTCCAGAACTGACAGACAAAACGTGTGAGGCAGCACGGCGGACGCTTTGACTCTTTCATGTGGTTATAGTGTAGTACCTCCGGCACTACGATGAGGGTGATATACACTCCTCCCCCCGACGGGATCCGTCGGGGGCTAACAAGGTACAGCCCGTCACGGGCTGGCTGACAGTCTATCTGGCTTAGATTGGTGGTTCTCACGACATCGTGTCTCCGACACGCAACTGCGCGTATCGTCCTTATCCCCAGGCGCTAACGCACGCCTGGGGTTCATCACTATGACGCACCTCCGACGCTAACAATGCCGTCGGCGACAGATGGGTCTGCCACACGCTCCGCGTGTGGCGGCAGAGTAGCGTGGTGGTTGAGCCGAAGGCGAAACCCCACGATCACGTCCCATCCCATTGCCCGCACGCGCAGAGCGTGTGCGAGCAATGGGCCATGCGGGATTCACCTCCGGGATGGGTACGCTTAGGTAGCTATGCCACGGAGTGGCTAAACCTTGGTAACCGCGGGTTCTTGAACCCGTGGAAAGCGATATCTCACCACGACCGTTAGTCCCGGAGGGACTACACTACTTCTATAACTCCTTATCGGCCTCAATCGGCGTACCTTCGGCACGCCACCGGGGAGGGATGTGCCATACCCTGCACGCCGGCCTGCGGCCTCGGCGTACAGGGTTACTAATAATCGGCGTCCTCTTCGGGACGCCCAAAATGGCGAAAAGCTATCTGACCGTGTTTAATCGGCGTCCGCAAGGGACGCCACCGGAGTGGCGGAAGGCAATCTGAGTGTCATTGATCGGCGGCGGCAAGGGGGGGGGGCCGGAGAGGCTGATCGATATCTCAGATTTCAGGAAAGCAAAAAGGGGCGCCGTGGGGCGCCCCTTTGGGTATGTGGAATCGCGCAAGGATTAGCGGATAACCTGCTTAGATACCTTATTGCCCTGCTTAACGATGAAGAGACCGTTAGAGGGATTCTGGACGCGTACGCCCTGGAGGTTGTAGTATTCAACGGGAGCATTAGCGTCTTCGTCGGCAGCTACTTCGTCGATGCCAGCCTTTTCAGTTCCGGGAACGTAGCCGGTATATTCAGCGTCCCACTTTTCGAGACGAACGTCGAATGCGCACTGCCAGTAGTTGTTCTGGTTTACGTCCTTACGCCAAGAGAAGGTGACTTCCTGGGCCTCGGTACCGGTGATTTCGAGCTCTACATAGTTCTGATAGAGGTCGGGGTTCTCAAGGAAGAATTTTGCAGCCATGAAGTTGCAGCCAGACTCCCACCATGAGGGCTGAGTATTGCCTTGTTCGTCGATCCAGGTGTAAACCCAGTCGCCGTCTTCGTCCTTGTAGTTGTTGCACTGTACATAGGTGTCGAGCTTTTCATCGAATACGTTCTTGATCTTGGTCTGTGCCCACTGACCTTCAGCGAGTGCGGGGAAAGAAACTTCCTCACCTGCGAGGTTCTTGCCATCATATTCTTCGGGCCAGTAGTTTACATAGTCTTCGAGACCACCTGCACGGCTGGGACCATAGTAGAAACAAAGATATGCATCCAGTGCGCTTACAGGGAAGAATGTAGTGGGGTTCCAAGCCTGATCACCAGTAACAGCACCGCTGCCGAGCTCTGTACCACCGTCAAAATAGAGATCGTAAGCTGACTTGGGGTTGAGGTCGGTACGATCTGCAAAGCCACCCTTCATGGGAACGCAATAGCCGCTTGCGCTACCGAGGAAGTGCTCGTTGAGACCCTGGAGAGCGAAACGGTATTTACCGGGCTCGAGGGTGATGGTCTGACCGAGGTTGTAGATAGAAGCGTTAGTCTTTGACCATGCGCCACCGTTCTGAATGCCACGATCTTTTTTGCCCTGATCAGCGTTGAGAAGAGTCCAGTCAGCCTTCATGTCGTAGCCACCGATCTCGGGAAGAGTAACGGCACCGTTAGGACCGGTAAGAGTTGCGTCACCGAAAGTAGTCCATTCGTCAATACCGACTGAACCGTAGTTGCGGATACCTACGTAGAGGTCGCCACCGGGGTGATTTACAGTAACTGTGTTGGTGTACTTTTTAGCATCGAAGAAAGTGCGGGCCTCACCAAGAGAGTTAGGAACAAGACCCCAGACATAGTTACCTTCAGCATCCAAAAGATCCTGATCAGTACCGTCGAAGAGTGATTTAACCTTGACTTCCTTGTCGTTGAGGAAGAGGTAGCAGTTGATTTCCTCCTTGCCATCCTTGCGGAGCTTATATGCATCGGGGGCACCGGTGGCACGGTTGAAAGCCTGTGCGGTGAAAGTGTATTCACCAGCGGGAGCGTCGGGTACTACATAGTAGAAGAGACCTGCACCGTAGAAGATTTCAGCGATAGCATCGCCGGCACCTGTTGCGATACCGCTCCAGCCGTTGGTCTGACCTGCGTTAACACCGGCTACGTTGGTGAGGAGGTGGTTGACATTACGCCAAGCGCCTTTAGTCTCTTCAGCGTTGGCTGAAGCACCGATGAAAGCAGCAGCACCGAGAAGGAGAGCTGCACGTGAGAAGTAATTTTTCATCATGTAATTACAATTGGTTAATAATTAGTGTATTTAAGTAACTGTTGATAATTAAACGATATTAAGTGCAAAGTAGCTGTCAATTTTAATCTTTCATACTATCTATGGCTGTAAATTGGTCTATATCAAAATAGTTATCGGTCATGAAGCTCGCTTCACTCCCTCACCATCTTTTGATTTATCCACAATTTTCATCTCATATATAGTATAAATTAATTTTCAACAGTTACTTATTACGTTAAACTCTTATTGTCAGACGAAGTAAAGGGGCCACCGACGGGGGGAGCCCCTTTACGATATCATGTATTAATAGCCCGGATTCTGATGCCAGTTGGTGTTGGTACCGAGTGTGCCCTCCGAGAGGGGGAGCAGGCGGTTTTCGAGCTTGGTCTTAGCTTCGGGATTAGCGACATTCTTCCAGCCCCAGTCAGCTTCGAACTGGCCGAAACGGATGAGGTCGTTGCGGCGCCAGGGCTCGTAGACGAGCTCACGGCCACGTTCGTCGAGGATGTCCTGGAGAGTTACAGTGCCGGTGATGTGGGGAGCGTGGGCACAGTCGCGCACTTCGTTGATGAGCGAAGCGGGGGTGTGGCCCTCGGTAGCTGTACCGCCACGGACGATGGCTTCGGCCTTAGTCAGGAGGACATCGGCAAAGCGGAAGATGGGGAGGTCATTGCTCTGCAGACCTTTCTTGTCCCAGCGGCCGTCATAGTCTTCCTCACGGGGGGGATACTTGTAGATGCGGGCACCCTGGAGGAGGCACGGGACACTTGATTCGGGACCTACATCGAATGTAGTGACGTCAGCCCACTCGATATCTTTAGTGTAGACCATGTCTATATTCTTACGGCCGCTCTTTACTCTGAGTGCATTGTCTGTACGCGCGAAAGTACTGGGATCGTAAGCGTAGTGCTGACCTACGGCGATCATCTCATTGCGCTCGTCGCCTTCGAGGCAGAAGCGGTCGACACACTCGGGAGTCAGCACGTAACAGCCTGAGGGTGACTCTTTGGGCTGCCATGTCCATGTGCCGGCAGAAGCGAGGCCGATGGAGCGGAAGTCGCAGTCGCGGTTGGGCTGCCAGCCACCCCAGTAGCCGTTGCCATACATATAGGGATCGAAGGGAAGGGCATAGATGAAGTCCTTGATATGGACGCCATTGTCGGGGAAGAATTTCTTGCGATAGCCGTCGCCGACTTCGAAGACGCCACTCTTGATGAGCTGATCGCACCAGTAGATGCAGTCGTCGAGCTTCTCATTGGGGGTTGTGCCAGTCACCTGGGTGATGGGGTTGGTGTAGACGCCCCAGTTGATATAGAGCTTGGCGAGAAGAGCCTCGGCCATCCACTTATTGGGGGTACCATAGGTGTTGGCGTTGTTTTCCTCAGTCAGATCGGGGATGACGTCGAGGAGTTCCGACTCGATCCAGCGGGCTACATCGGCGCGGGGAGCGCGGTCGACCTGCTCGTCTTCGGCGAAGACACGATCCATGATGGGGGCATCGCCGTAGAGCTCCATGAACCAGAAGTGGTAGTAGGCGCGGATAGCACGGAGGGGAGCTACGATGGGATCCTTGCCCTCGGCGCCGCCATAGTTGCGGATGACGGTGTTGGTGACAGTGATACCGGAGAGGAGGTCCCCTTCCTGACCGCCGGAGGTGTGTGAGGAGGTCATCTTGTGCTGAGCGCAGTGGATGCGTCGGCCATTGTCGAAATAGTTGCCGGCGAAGTTGACGCCCATGATTTCGTCGCCGAACATCGCAACGGTCTCCCAGAAGTTACGGCCGAACCAACCCTCATTGCGAGTGTAGTAGTAGCACTTGTTGAACTCGCCTGAGGTAGCGATGGGGTTGTTGGGGAACTCGGTGTAGTGGATATTGTCCGGAGTGTCGAGATCCGTGCAGGATGCCATGCCGGCCAGTACACCGCCCAATGCTATGAGTTTGATATATGATTTCATGATGCTGATCGGTTTTTACAATAGGATTAGAAATTAACGTTAACACCTACCATGAGCTGGCGAGCACGGGGATAGTGGTCGGTACGTGTATCGCAACCGGGGGTCAGGCCATCGAGGCAGATCTCGGGGTCGCGACCCTTATAGCCGGTGATGGTGAAGACGTTGTTGGCAGAGACATATAGGCGGATGTCGCTGAGCCAGCCGTTGAAGCAATTGCGGAAGGTGTAGCCCAAGGTAGCAGTAGCGAGCTTGAAGTAGCTGCCATCTTCGAGCCAGCGGTCAGAGGGCATTGAAGAGTAGCTGTCGCCGACTTTCTGGAAGTTGGGGGTATCGGCAAGGATGTTCCTGCCGGCAGAAACGTCGCCGATGTTGGAGAGGGCTGCGCGGGGCTCGTTGAAGATCTTCTGGCCGAATACGCCGGTGAAGAAGAGGTTGAGGTCCCAGTTTTTCCAGGTAAGGTTATTGTTCCAACCCATGGTCAGCTTAGGCTGAGCATTGCCTACGATGACGCGGTCCTTGTCTTCGGGGGTCTCGGTGGTCACGAAGTTGCCGTTTTCGTCGCGGAGACGCTCGCCGAAGACATCCTCGCGGGTCTTGTCATAGACATAGAAGCAGGAGTTGCCGCGCTCGTTGTAGCCTGCCCATTCCCACATGTAGAATGTGCCGATAGGCTGGCCTTCGATGATGCGCTGGATGTAGGCTGAGGATGCACCGGGAAGGTTGGGGTTATAATACTGGTCGAGGATACCGGCGTTGAAGCCTGCACCGGGATTGGAGATTGAGACGATCTTATTCTTATTGTGAGAGAAGTTGAGCGAGGTTGACCACTGGAAGTCGCGGGTCTGGACGGGGACGGCGTTGATCGAGAGCTCGACGCCACGGTTGGACATACGGCCTACGTTAGCTGTAAGCTCGCCGACGGGATAAACGAGGGTAGATACGGCATATTTCCAGATCATATCCTTGGTGCTCTTGTCGTAGTATTCGATGGTACCGCTCAGGCGACCATTGAAGAATGTAAAGTCGAGACCGTAGTTGAACATCGAGGTGGTCTCCCACTTGAGGTTGTCGTTGACATTGCGGGCAGCGTGTACTTCCTTGTAGCTGTCGCCGTCATACTCGAAACGGCCGCCGGGCTGGTAGAAGAAGCGAGCAGCGTAGGCGTCGAAGCCAGCGGAGTTACCGCTCTGGCCATAGGTAAAGCGTAGCTTGAGGTCGTTGAAGATGCCGAGGCTCTTGAGGAAGTCTTCCTCAGAGATGCGCCATGCTACAGATCCGGAGGGGAAGGTAGCCCATTTATTATTGGCGCCGAATACTGAAGCACCATCGCGGCGAACGGCTGCCTGGAAGAGGTACTTGCTCTTATAAGAGTAGTGAGCACGACCGTAGAATGACACCATGCGCTTCACCTCGGGACCGTGGCCCGTCACGGGGTCGGTATCCCACTTATTGGCGGCCTCGATGT
>JAAVFS010000010.1 GCA_014800605.1 Bacteroidales bacterium
CAGAAGAAGCTGAATAAATCAATTCTGCATATAAACAATAATGGCTCCGACACATCGTCGGAGCCATTATTGTTTATATGCACGGGTTATTTGAATTTACGAGGCGATGATACCGGTTCGGCGGTCAGGGCGTACTCAATCACTTCGGGGATAGTCCGGACATAGTGGAATGAGAGACCATCGCGATAGCGGGCTTCGATGTCATCAATATCCTTGCGGTTGTCTTCCGAAAGGATTATTTCGGTGATGCCGGCTCTCTTAGCTGCGAGAATCTTTTCTTTAATACCTCCTACGGGGAGTACCTTGCCACGGAGAGTGATCTCGCCGGTCATGGCAATACGCTCTTTGACTTTACATTGCTTAAGGGCTGAGACAATGGATGTCACCATCGTGATGCCTGCTGAAGGACCATCCTTGGGAATGGCTCCCTCCGGCACATGGATGTGGATGTTGTATTTGTCAAACAGTGAGAGGTCGATGTTGAAGAGGTCGGCATGTGACTTGACATACTCAAGCGCGATCATGGCCGATTCCTTCATCACATTGCCGAGGTTGCCGGTCAGCATGAGCTTTTCTCCTTTGCCCTCTGAGAGGGATGTCTCGATATAGAGTATCTCTCCGCCTACGGCAGTCCAGGCAAGTCCGGTGACAACGCCGGCGAAATCGTTGCCTTCGTAGCGGTCGCGGTTGAATTTCGGAGTGCCCAAGAAGTCTACAATATCTTTTTCGGCGATGACAGAGGGGACATCCTCAGAGCTCATTTTCTTGAGGATGATCTTTCTGATAACTTTTGCGAGTGCTTTTTCAAGCTGACGAACGCCGCTTTCTGATGTATAGCTTTCGACGATTTTCGCGATTGCTTCAGGCTCGATGGTCAGTGCATCCGGGCTGAGGTTGTGCTCTTTAAGGAGCTTGGGGATGAGGTGACGACGCGCGATTTCGACCTTCTCTTCGAGTATGTAGCCCGAGAGATCGATGACTTCCATTCGGTCGAGCAGGGGCTGGGCCAAGGTAGAGAGGGTGTTGGCTGTGGCGATAAAGAGCACTTTGGAGAGGTCGTAGTCGATGTCGACATAGTTGTCGTGGAAGTGGCAATTCTGCTCGGGGTCAAGCACTTCGAGAAGAGCTGCCGAGGGATCGCCTTTGAAATCAGCGCCGATTTTGTCGATTTCGTCTAACAGGATGACTGGATTGGAACTGCCGGCGCGCTTTACGGCGTCGATGATTCTTCCCGGCATGGCTCCAATATAAGTGCGTCTATGGCCTCGAATTTCAGCCTCATCGTGTAGTCCACCCAGAGATACGCGCTGATATTTACGGCCCATTGCTTTCGCAACCGAATGGCCTAATGAGGTTTTGCCGACACCGGGAGGGCCTACGAGGCAGAGAATCGGGGCTTTACCTTCGGGATAGTTCATGAGCACGGCGATCTGCTCAAGGATGCGCTCCTTGACTTTTTCAAGACCGAAGTGGTCGTTGTCAAGAGTCTCTCTGGCAAGAGTGAAATCCTTGTTTTCAGGGTCAATTTTGTTCCAGGGGAGAGAGAGAATGGTGTCAAGATAGGTATATTGCACCGAGTAGTCGGGCGACTGCGGATTGAGTCGGCGCAGCTTTTCGAGCTCTCTATCAAAGACCTGTCGTCCAGCCGGTGTGAAGCCTATCTCATTGGCACGCTGTAGCATCTTGTCGGCATCATCAAGGTCGCCGCCATTGAGCTCCTGGCGGATTGTGTCCATCTGATGCTGGAGGAAATTGGCGCGCTGCTGCTCGCTGATGTTGGCTTGAGTGCGCTCGATTATGGTATGCTGGATCTTAGCTAACTCACGGGATACAGCCAGCTCTGAGAGGAGCATCAGGGCGCGCTCTTTCAGCTTGTGCTGGCGGAGAAGACGGATCTTGTTCTCCGACTTGACAGGAAGCTGAGTAGCTACAAGATTAATTATGTTAGCGAAGTCTTCGGAATTGCGAAGATTGAAAATGAAATCCTCGGGAGCTCCTGCAGTTGACTCCAGGATGTCCAAGGTTATGTCCTTGATATTTCGTACGATCTGAGGGAATTCCTTATCGTTGCTTCTCGGGTTACTGTCTTTTTGGATCTTGATGGCAGCGTGTATCCGTGCTTCGGGCATCACGAACCCGTTTCCTGGACCTACTACCTCAAATCTGTCGCGGGCATGCACGATGGCAGTGTGGGTGTCGTCCGGCAGATCGATCACTCTGAGCACCTCTGCAGTCACACCATATTCGTAAAAGTCGGAAGGAACAGTGGGGTGCTCGGTGTCAGGATTCTTCTGACAGAGAATGGCGATAGGCATGTGGCGCTTGTTGGCAAGGCGCGCGGTGGTGAGGGAGTTTTCTCTGCCTAAAGATATAGGTAGAGTTACACCCGGGAATAGTACAAGATTGCGAGTCGGAAGGACCGGAATGTCATTTGGATCGATTGGGACCATGTTGTCCGGTTCCCCTATATTAAATTCTCCGATAGTGACTGTTGAGGTGTTGTCTTTTTTTTGAAAATCCATGTGTGAAAATTGTCTTTTGACCTCGTAATTGCAAATTGAATGCCAAAGTTACAAAAAATACGCCAAAAAATCACTACGCCACTATTTTCGTTATAGAATAAAAAGGGTAACTTTGTAACTGAAATGGGTAGAATTGATAAAGAAACTGTCAATAAAATATTAGATGCTGCGGATATCGTCGATGTCGTCGGCGATTTTGTCAAGCTGAAAAGGCGCGGTGTCAATTATGTTGGACTGTGTCCTTTCCATCATGGGAGGACACCGTCACTCTCTGTTTCAAAATCAAAGGGACTTTGCAAGTGTTTTAGTTGCGGAAAGGGTGGCAGCGCTGTCGGATTCCTTATGGAATTGGAGCAATTGTCCTACGTGGAGGCGCTGAAATATCTTGCGAAAAAATATAACATTGAGGTAAAGGAACATGAGAGGACTGACTAACTGAAATGAGTAGAATTGATCAAGAAACCGTCAATAAAATATTAGATGCTGCGGATATCGTCGATGTTGTCGGCGATTTTGTCCAGCTGAAAAAGAGCGGTGCCAATTATATTGGATTGTGTCCTTTCCATAATGAGAGGACACCGTCATTCTCTGTTTCAAAATCAAAGGGACTTTGCAAGTGTTTTAGTTGCGGAAAGGGTGGCAGTGCTGTCGGATTCCTTATGGAATTGGAGCAACTGTCCTACGTGGAGGCGCTGAAATATCTCGCAAAAAAATATAACATAGAGGTAAAGGAACATGAGATGACTGACGCTGAGCGCGAAATGGCGACAGAGCGTGAGAGTCTTTTTGCTGTCAATACCTTTGCACTCGAAGAATTTGAGCATAACCTCCTCGAAGAGCCGGATGGTCGGGATATCGGCCTGTCATACTTCAGAGAGCGTGGCATAAGCGATGCTGCTATCAAGCGTTTCAGGCTCGGATACAGCCTTGACCGAAGGGATGCGTTGCTGCAAGCTGCCAAGTCGAAGGGGTATGACGAGAAATATCTGATTACCACCGGACTATGTATTAAGAACGATAATGGTCAGGTATATGATCGCTTTAAGGGGCGCGTCATGTATCCGGTGTTTACGGTCTCGGGTAAGGTCGTCGCATTCGGAGGCAGAACGCTGCGCTCTGATAAGAATGTAGCTAAATATGTCAATTCGCCTGAGTCGCTGATCTATACCAAGAGTAATGAGCTCTATGGCTTATATCAGGCCAAGCAGGCTATCGTAAGGAAAAATAAGTGTATTCTCGTTGAGGGATATATGGATGTGATCTCTATGTCGCAGAGCGGTATAGAGAATGTCGTAGCTTCGTCGGGTACTTCGCTTACTGAAGGGCAGATCCGTCTGTTGCACCGTTTCTCAGAGAATGTCACTGTGATATACGACAGCGATGCTGCCGGCATCAAGGCCTCGCTCCGCGGTATCGACATGCTCCTTTCCGAGGGCTTGAAAGTCAAGGTGCTCCTCCTGCCTGATGGAGATGACCCTGACTCATTTGCTCAATCGCATACACTCGAGGAGATTGAAGCGTACATTGCCGAGAACGAGACTGACTTCATCCGCTTCAAGACAAAGATTCTGCTTGAAGGTGCTGAAAATGACCCTATTCAGCGTGCGGCTGTGATAACGGATATTGTGAAGTCTATTTCGTTTATTCCGGATCAGATTTCGCAACTGGTATATATCGGGGAGTGTAGCCGCATTCTCCAGATAGATGAAAAGGTGCTCAAGCTTGAGGTCGAGAAGCGTATATCCCAGAGAGCTGAGGCAGAATTAAAGTCGCCGCATAACACTCAGACGCCGGATCAGGATGCGCATAAAGCAGCTGTGGATTACGGCACGTCTATGGCTGATCCGCGAGACCGGCGGGCTGCTGTTTCCGGCAAAGCTTTTCAGCTGTTGGTCAGCTGCGAGATGAACTTGCTACGATATGTGCTCAAGTATGGCATGGTAGACTTCTGCGATGTGATGAATGAAGATGGTCAGACTGTGCCGCTGAAACTCATTGACTATGTGAATGATGAGCTTGAGGCTGACAATATAGAGTTGGTATCGGAAGCTGTGAAGTCGGTTTTTGAGGCTGTCAAGGTGCAGGTGTCACAGTATTGGGCTGAGGATGAGGCTACATTCATGGCTGACTTGGACAAGCGCCGTGAAGCTTTCTGGCAGCAGGGGCAGAATGAGATACAGCAGACCGCTGTCGACCTGACGGACATAAAGAAGAAAGAGATAGCACTCAAGGAGGAGTGTGATAATATGTATGCTTCGGAGTGTGAGCGATTCACGACAGACTATCTTGAGTCGCGACTTGCTTCGAGTGCGGATGATAATGTGCGTCGCCTTACTACCGAACTTGTCAGCGAGAAATACCAGCTGAGCAAAGTCTATTCAAAATATTCCAAGGTAGAAACCGAGCGTGACAGACTGATCGACCTCGTCCCGAAGGCCATCGCGACGCTGAAGGAAGCACATATCACCGTTCTTCTTGCTGAGGAGCGGGAGCGATTGATCAATCTCGACAAGACTCAGCCAGGATATGCTGAGGCAGCAGCTGAGTGTCTGCAACAGATTGATACATACACGCGCCTTAGGATGGAGCTCGCGCGCAATCTCGGGGTCAGGGTAATCGTCCCCCGGAGATAATTTTATAAAGTCAAGTGTGTGGTATGAAGTTTTTTTGTAATTTTGTACCTAAATATTATATATAAGAAATTCAATGGGCTTATTTTCAAAGTTATTCTCAAAAGAGAAGAAAGAAACACTTGATAATGGCTTGGAAAAGACAAAGAAAGGTTTCTTTTCAAAGCTGACAACTGCAATCGCGGGAAAATCCAAGATTGACGATGAGATTTTGGATAATCTTGAAGAGGTATTTATTACTTCGGATGTAGGTGTCAACACTACATTGAATATTCTGGATAGAATTCAGGCACGTGTATCCAAGGATAAGTATGTCGGTACTGACGAACTTAATAATCTGCTCTGCGATGAGATAATTCAAATGCTTTCATCTAATGAGGGCTCGGAGCAACTGCCTGATTTCACAGTTCCCAAGTCACAGCATCCATACGTGATGATGGTAGTGGGAGTCAATGGCGTAGGTAAGACTACAACCATCGGTA
>JAAVFS010000011.1 GCA_014800605.1 Bacteroidales bacterium
AGGACAGTCGCCTCCAGCCTTTATTGTTCCTAAATTTCTGATACATTCCTTCAAAATACTGGAGGACGATAGATAGTAGTCGGTAATTGTATCAAGCATCGCCTCTAAATTGCGATTTATATTTGGCTATCTGCAATATTTTCACTAACTTTGAGTATGATATACTACCATTACACACCATTGAAGGCTTTTTCAAGTATCCTTCAGAAGAATCCGACCAAGGATAAAGAGATTTGCTTTTGGGCAACCCGTATTGACTGTTTTGAGGATAAAGCAGAATATATACATGGGATTGATAAACTTCGTCCTGTACTGGAAACATTTGAGTCAGAAGCTGAATTACAAGAAGATAGAAGAATCTCTCAATTCTTTAGTCCGGAAGATGTTTCAAGGGCTTTTGGTTTGCCGGTACCTTATGTTATTTCCATCTCAAAGCGCAAAGACAATGAGTATATGTGGGAGAATTATGCGGATAAAAGCCAAGGTGTCGTAATGGAACTCGAATTTCCAAATTCAAGAGGTATCTATGAAGCTGCACTATTTTCAATAGAATCATGTCTTTACGATTGCAAAATTTCTTCATCAGAATTGGAGCAACTGGTTAAAGAAAAGTATATGGAGATGGCGATTATTATGTTTGGGGGAAATAAAGAATTTGCATATATGTTATTGAGAGATAATCCAGTAGAGTTTGTCAGGTTCATAGCAATGTATTTATTAGCCTTTGTAGCTCCTCGTTTTAAGAAGGATAAATTCATAAAAGAAGAAGAGACTAGAATTATTATTGCCTCTCCAAAGAAAAAATACAATAGCCTTTTTGATAATATGCCATATCCTGTGGAATTTGAGGCAATGGTAGAGATGGTAAAGAAATTTGTTGATGAAGAGAAACAGCGGCCTGATAACGGCAATTTCTTCCGTGAAATCTTTATGCCAATCTCTGTGTTAAAGCGAGTATATGTCAAAGGAGACAAACAAAAGCACGAGGTAGAAGATATTTTAAGAAAAAGAGGATTGAATCATATTCCTGTTGAAGTAATGGCATAGAGTTAGAGTTCTACGTCAGTATATCCTATTCAGTGTTTTTTGTGTATAATAGTTTGTTAAAACTCAAATAAGATGAAAGACAAACTATTGGATAACACTATCGCTAAATTGAGCGGTAGTTTGACACCTACGCAGTTGTATGAGCTGCGCAAAACGCTCGAACAGGAGCTTAGCGGTTATGAGATTGTAGTCGCTCCACGTCAACGCCAATTTCTCTGCTTCAGTGTCGAAACACTCCGCTTAAGCTAAATCAAAATACGAATACTCCTCAAGATAACTTCAGAATCCATCAACATCATCGTTCTATGCTAGACCGCGTTGCGATTACTCGCTATATATATTTTTACTGCCCTGTCGACATATTTGGTATGTTACTGGTGATTTTCATTATCTCCGATGCTATCGCCTTCAATTCCTCTCTAAGTTTCAACAGTTCTTCATTCTCTGATTCGCTTGATTTCTTTACAAGTTTGAGTTCATATCCGAAAGCGTCAGCCACATTGGCCAACACGGCGACGTTCACGCTTGTGCTGCCTTCGTATATCCTTCTGAATGTAGGCATACTTACCATGAATGGAAGTTTGTTCCTCCATATGTTGTATGGTGCGCGTCCGTCCTTCTCGACTTCGGATGAGAATATCTTGCCCATTGTCTGAACGAAATATTCGCCAGGGGTCAGTTCTTTATCTTTTTGCTTCGCCATTACTGATGATTATTTTTATAATGCAAAGTTAAGTAGATGTTGAAAATTAGTTTATATTATAATTTTTGTAGTAGTTGGTCCGTTAAAGGTATGAACCTTAACACTTACGACTATCGCAAAGATCAAAGTTATACTACTGACAGACAAGCAACGTCTGCAACTGGAAGAGGGCTTTCGCCAAGGCAAGAGCCACGCATTCCGTATGCGTTGCCGCGCAATATTGCTGAAGGCCAAGGGTCTGACATCCAAAGAGGTTGGACAGCAGACAGAAATGACACACATATCCGTCAATTCATGGGTGAAGCGCTTCGAAGCCGAGGGCATCAATGGGTTGGAGACACGCCCCGGACGTGGACGCAAGCCCATCATGGACTGTTCGGACGAAGAGGCTGTACGCAAGGCCATGGAAAACGACAGGCAGAGCGTGATGAAAGCCAAGGAAGCCTGGCAGCAAGCCTCAGGCATGGAGGCGAGCGAGAGCACCTTCAGGGCTTTTTTATCCGCATTGGCGCGAGATATAGACGTATAAGGAAACGTCCCAAGGGTAAGCCCTCGCCGCTGCTCTATGCGTATAAGACCGAGAAGCTGCAAGAACTCGAAAGACAGGCAATTGCCGGTCAGATAGACCTCTACTACGGAGATGAAAGCCACATCTGCGAGGAAGGTTATGTGCCTTATGGCTGGCAGTTCCGTGGAGAGGATGTATATATTCCATCTGAAAGAGGCCTCAGGCTCAATATCTTCGGTATGATTGACCGAAACAACAGATATGAGGGGTTCTCCACAACGGAGAACATGACGGCTGACAAAATCGCGGACTTTCTGGACAGACTGTCGATGCGTATCCGCAAGAATACATTCGTGGTGCTTGACAATGCCAGCGTACACAGGTGTAAGCTCATGAAGGGACTTCGTCCGATATGGGAGAAGCGGGGGCTGTTCCTCTTCTTTCTTCCGCCATACAGTCCTCATCTGAATATTGCGGAGACTCTGTGGCGAATCCTCAAGAGCAAATGGCTCAGGCCTGTGGATTATTTTTCCACAGACTCCCTGCTGTACGCAACCAATCGTGCTCTGGCTGCTCTTGGATCTGAACTCAATATCAATTTTGCCCATGCGGCTTAGTATAAATTAATTTTTACGACTTACTTAATAAAATATTTGATATTAACCATATAATTCTACCAGGAGGTTTAGCATAAAAACCAAGCTTGAAGACACGGCTCATTCATTTACGGATATCCATTCGGCATAACGATTACGCAGAGGAGCGGCGGAGCGGAGAACGCAGGAGGAATTCGTATGCCACTGCGAGCGATGTCATTCGAAGCGGAGGGCACAGGAGGCGGCGTCGCTACGCTGGCCGCCTCCTGCTGATGCTAAAGATTGCTATCACATAGGTGTTATCATTGACTCAATAAAGGCAATTTCTTCATCGGAAAGGTCGTATTTGGCATATAGCTGAGCGTCGATTTCCTTCACACTCCTATTCCAGTCAATGTCGCTACTGACTGAGAAATTCTGTATGGGAACAAATTTATAGGTATCTCTTGTCATATTTTTTAGCTTCCTAATCCCAACCATAAATCTGAAGAATTTTGTACGACAATAGGTAACCATATTGATTGCCTCCACTTCCGTTGAAAAAGGAGCAATAGCGAGAAATGTTTCTGAGCATACAGTATTAGTATCACCGACAACTCCTTGTCCAATAATTCTAGCTGGTATAGGATTACCTAGTTGTCCAGCTGCACCATCAGCCTTAGATAAGAAAACTTTCCAAGTTTTAAGGATATTAGTTCCTTTGGTAAAAACGAAATCACATGGAAGAAATCGGATATCTCTGCCTCCATCAAAACGCCCAAAAACTTTAATTCCATTTTTTATCGGATACATTAATATTTCCGGTTCGTTGTTCGATACCCCAAACGGATTACGAGGCTGTACTTTCTCGGAAATATAATGTTTACTTTTTTCGAGGACTTTTGTAAGAATACACAATGCTCCGGCATCCCTAACGACAACATCAGAAGCATTATCATCAAGATAACGTTCTACACATGATATGCCATTAGATGTATGAGAAAAGAATTGGCATCTGCCCTCTTTTATGCCATTAATCAGAAAATAGCAAACACCGCCCTCTATAGCCACGTTTGTAAAACAATCGGATGCATTTAAATAATCGTGCATTATCCGAATATGATGATTGGCAAGCATAGAAGCTCTAAAATCATCCAAACCCTTGCCTCCAGTCATCCAACGTGAAGGCATTATCATAGATAGAAACCACGGTTTTAATGATGAGGCGATTTCTACAAATTTATCGTATATAGGCTTAGCACTCGATCCACCGCCACCATCTATTTCTTGATACGGCGGATTGCCGACTATTGCTTTTATCTTCACGTTCTTTCCTACTAAGTCATGAACCTTCTTTATGAAGAGTTCCGGTTGATTCTTTATTTTATTGATGAGGTCGTCGGGAGCCCACATGTTGACTTTGCCTTTGCGAAAGCCGAGGAGGGTGCGACGGGTGATGGCTTTGGCCATCGGTGTCTTGCAGACGACGAATATGCACTCCGCTACAACCGAATCCCAGATAGACTGATGCTCTTCAAGAGTCTCAGGCGAGAACATGGCGTTGCGAAGCCGCGCGCGATAGACGTTGTATGCAAGATAAAGAGGATATAGACCGGATTTCGAATTGATTTCCAATAATACCGTGTCCGGATCAAACACATCGGCAGTGACTTCGCCACGGTCTACAAAACGAGGATCCTCAATGGTCTCCGAAAAGTCATCATTGAAAAAGGTATAGCCGCCAAGGCAGTCGCTCATGTGCATGTTGACTACACGCCACGGAGTGAGGACAGTCTCCTTATCGGGGTTTCGGAATGTGGCGAAGATTGCAGTGATGCGTTCAATACGTTCTTCAATCGAGAGTCTGTCTGCCGCACGCGCCATCTGACGTATCCGCTTGGCAGCTGCGGTGAAGATGTCCGGATCATAGTATTTCTTGAAGGCATTAAACCGTTGCTTCGTCACTCCACGAGGCATGAACTCCTCCCACGACTGGGAATCGACAAGCTGTGTGAAATTATCGATAGTCAGTTCTTCATCTTCGTTCTCCACCTTCGCTCCATAGATCATAAGCGGCATGCGGATGGAGATTCCCCTAAGAATCGAAATGGCGTCTTCCTTTACTTTTTTCTTCTTTTTCAACTCCTCCAGACGCTCCTTTTCCTCCGGTGTCAGTTCGCGTTTTTTCTTCTTTTCGAGTTTCTCCTTCTCTGAATACTCCTCATCTGTAAGGCCCTGGTCGTTGACTGTGATGTCATTGCTCTTGCCCATGGCTTTGGTCTGGCCTATGATGCCCTTCAATTCGTCAAACTCCCTGATGTCTACATCGGAAAGCTTCATCAGCTCATCATTGTAGAGATAACCGTCTTCAAAACCGTTCTGCACCACGCGCTCCACATATACGCGCTTAAGTTGCTGAAGCATATGTTCTGTATTGAGCTGCTTCATCCGGCTTCCCTCAACAGCGATGATCGGGCAGAAATTAAGGAATTCGCCCAGTTGCCTACGTTCTCCAGATGATTGCTTGCCGGCTTTGGTGGATATTTTGGCTGTTTCGGCCAACACTTTCAGCGTGCGGTCAGGGGCAAAGTCGAACACATAGCAGTCCTCCTTCACGCGACCGTTGATCGTGGCAGGAGTCTGAACTCGGAATATGGTCTGCATATAGGCGGATGCAGCAGTATTGAAGCTTCCCGACAGCATGAACACCCCGGTCCATGGTTTGACGCTTACGCCAGTGGTGAGCCGTCCGCAGGAAAGCGTGATCGTCCGCGTCCTGTCGGGATCCTCGCCGATGGCCTTCTCCACCTTGCGCAGGGCCTCATCGTTGGCTTCCTCCTCGTCGCCATCTCCAGCTACATTGACAACCTCAAACATACCAAAAACGGGATGACTCCGGAGCATAGCGGAAAGGGCCTTTGCCGACTTGACTCCGGGCACCATCCACAGCGTATGGCGGAATATATCACGATATCGCTTGTTCGCAAAGGGATACATACTGTCTTCATCAGTCTTGGTCAACAGGTCGAGAAACTTCTCGATACAAGCCTCATGCACGAATTGGCCGTTGTCTTTGGTGCGGAAAAACTCACGGAAGTTGAAGGCTATATCTTCATCGGCAAATTCACTCAGAAGATTTCCGAGATCATAAGTGTAGATATTGAGTCGAGGCAGTCCCGCGTAGGGATTATGGTCGCCGGGATGGTCGATGTCCCACTGCGCCTTGGCACGCTGCTCCATTACGTAATCCCAAGTGTAGATCTCCTCTTCCTTATATCCGTCGAGCAGGTTGAACGGCGTACCTGAAAGATTCAGCACCTTGGTGCTGTCTTTCGTCAACTCCTTCATCACGGCCCGTCCAAGTTCGGTCTGCGTTCCTTCGTGGGCCTCATCCACGATGATAAGGTCCCATCGAGTGGAGAACACATCATCGTTTTTGTCGAAATTACCACCAACGAGTTCCGAACCACGGAGATCCTGCATCGAAGCGAAATATACGTAATTGACCTCGCCCCTACGCGCACGCCTCTCAAGCGAGGCGAAGGAATCGCCCCTGTTCTTAGAGCCATAAGCCCAATTAGTGGAATTGAAGAATATCTTTCCGAAATCCTCAAACCAGCCATTATCCACCACCGGGCGATGCGTAAGGATAAGGACACGCCGGAAGTCTCCCCGCTCTTTCACCACCTGCAGAGCCGAGAGGGTCTTGCCGAAACGCATCTTGGCATTCCAGAGCATACGGTTTCCTTTTCTGAACTGCTTAAGGGTCTTGTCGATGGCATCGCGCTGTTCGGGACGAAACTGGATCGGCGACTGCCCCGAAGATACTTCATGACCTTGTAAGGCTTTCCTACCCTCCTTTACTGCAGCAATAGCCCTCTTAGCGGTGGACAAGTCGCAAACAAACCATTCATTTGCTCCCGACACATGCTGAAACTCCTTACGCTTAATTCCACTACGAAGAAGCACATCGTGCACCTCCTTATCGTTGACGGCACCGAGTTTACCGTCCCGCACGAAAATCGCGATTTCGGTGTGAAGAAGTTCGTAGTGTATACCTGCAGTCTTCGTGTATTGATCGATACGTGCCTTTGCAGCCTTATTAAGGGGATTGCTGTTGGGAGGAAGTGTTATGTCGCCGTCGTCGAAAGTTGCCTCCCCTATCTTGACGCAGTCGCGGTGTGCCGCATCCGGTATGCGGAACACATATATCAGTTTTGCTTTAAGGTTTGAGAAATATTCCATGGCCCGCTATTTTATCAAGTCAATGAATCTTATTTTCTGTTTGTCTTTCGTTGCGTTCCAATCCTTTATTAGGCAGTAGATGCCGTTATGGCGCCGGATGTTTCCAGTCCTGCATCCCTCGCACCCTATGACGGTTTCGGTTTCTCCGAAAAGGTCAGCTGTCACTATCCGCCGTTTGCCACAGGAATCAGGGATTACCCCTTTGAGTCCATCCATCTGCCATACGTTCCATGAAATGATGTAGGCAATGTATAGAATTGATTTCTTCTGCGGGTCTTTACCGAATCTGTCGCGATAATGATCAAGGAATGTGCCCAAGAGGTTTCTGCGCGCAAGCAACACATTGTCGCCTTGCCAGTCGTAGCCGTATACGCTTTGAAATGCCAGCTGAGCAGCTTTTAGCCACTCACCTGAAGATGAGGTGTTTTCGCCTACGATACGCAGTTTACGATCGATAAGGCCAATGCGCTCCCCTACCGGAATATGCCGGCTTGTCACTGTATCATAGCGGCTTACAAGATATGGAGCCTCACCGCACGTAATCTCAAGGCGGTCCTCATTTACATAGTCTCTCCACGTCTTGCCGGCAGGAAACTCTATAGTGGTGGGATTGACAATCCATGAGTGAACGCCATCATCACCGTCGACTTCTGAATTGAATATCCCTTCACGGCCAAACCATGCATTGTCAATAAGATTATTTTGCTTGTTGCATATCCAGGCCGGAGTGAACACCTCCGCCATCTCCCGGCTGCGCTGACGCTGCTGTTCAAGAGGCTTGAAGGCACGAGGTATCACAATCACGCTATTATTACCTGAGATGGACTCAACAGAGATTGGATCATTGTATTGATAACCCTCCCCAAGGCAGGAATAGCAGTTTGTGGCCCAGAAGATATTTCGATTAGTGGTATGGTCGCGAAGCAGAATCTCGAGGATTTCGGGATACCGCTTGATCAGATCTTCATCATTTGCAAAGGTATGGATATGAAGAAGCGCCTCTTGCCGATGAGGCAAAAGGTCTTGAACGGAAACGGGCACTCCGATGCCATTCTCAGCCATGACGGATGACTAAGAATCACGGAATGCCAGTGCGGTATGGGTATGACGGTCTGATAATCTATCCATTGCTGAATGACATTCGATTAGTTACACAACTTGCGAATGCCACTTCCCCGGCAGACAGAACCAAAATGCGAGCATAGACCTCCCTGAAAGTAGGATGCTCACCATATGGCTCTGGACTGCCAGGAATGAAGCAAGGTCAAATGCTCGCATATGCGAACATTTGCAACTTGTTCGTCTCATTCCTGATAAAATTGTCCAGATTTTATGGTGGATGGAACAAATAGCAAACGCTAATATTTTGTGGGTCAACTCTATGGCCCTATGTCTTGTCTATCTTTCGATTAACATCTGCAAAGTTACAAAAAATTATCTTTACGGCAAAGCCATTCTTTAAAAAAACTTATCCAAACACACGGCTCTTTCATTTAGGAGATCCTTTCGCCGAAATTGTCACGCTAAGGGGATTATCGCGCGAAAGATGTTACCTCTCACGCCTGAAAAACGAGTTCTGACGACCAGGAATAAAATATTCTCTCCTTAGAAACATTATTTCGATTTTTTTCGTTAACTTTCCTCTAAAACGTATTAAGTAACTTCTCCCGAGAATAAAGTGAAACATGTTTATTCTATGAATTAGGGACATGAAGAAGTAATCCGAGGCATGTACCGCAGACACAGATATAA
>JAAVFS010000012.1 GCA_014800605.1 Bacteroidales bacterium
TATGATATAGAATCAGTATCAGAATCAGTATCAGAATCAGATAAAAATTCGTCGTCGACGTCGTCTGGTGCGCGCGAGAGGGGAGGTTTCAGTGTCGGCAAATCTTATAGATTGCATGGTTACTTGCCGATGCAATTATAGCATAAGATTGATAGTTAGATAGTTGCGCTTTAAGTATACAAAATTGTATTTTACGGGGTTCACACCTCCAGTTTTAACAATTCCGGCTCTCTTAAAGCACCCATTCTTTACTTAATGCAAAGGTAGCGATTTTTGGTTATAGTTGCAAGTTGTTTTGATTAAAAATGGGGGATAGTGACGAAACTAGCAAAATATTTTGGGGGGATAGTGTCATTTTATGGGCTTATAATTTGGGGGATAGCGTCAAAATTATTATCTTTGCCCTTGAAAAAAATTCGTTTATGATATGATCTTCAAGAGGAAACTATATAATGATATGCTTCAGTGGAAGCATGAATCTGGTGGACAAACTGCATTGCTAATAAAGGGTGCAAGACGTGTTGGAAAATCTACCCTTGCGCGAACCTTTGCAGAAAAAGAATATAATTCATATATTGCCATTGATTTCACAAGCTGTAAGCAAGAGGTAAGGGATTTATTTGAAGACATATCAAATCTTGACTATCTATTCATGCGATTACAGATGATTTTTGGCGTGGAGTTATATGATCGAGATTCTGTAATTATTTTTGATGAAGTTCAGAATTGCCCTAAAGCCCGTCAGGCTATTAAGTATTTGGTTGAAGATGGTCGCTATGACTACATAGAAACAGGCTCACTTATATCAATACGTCAGAACGTAAAAGGAATTCTAATTCCAAGCGAAGAACACGATTTGTCCCTGTACCCTATGGATTATGAAGAATTTAACTGGGCTCTTGGAAATAAAGTAGCTATTCCTTTGTTGCATAAATTCTTCGATAGTTGTAAAGGTCTCGGAGATGCCGGTAATCGTAATGAGATGAAGCAATTCCGGTTATATATGCTTATAGGGGGAATGCCACAGGCAGTGAAGGCATATCTCGAAACGAATAATATGGAAAAGGTTGATATGATGAAGCGTTCCATAATCAAACTGTATGAGCAGGATTTCATCAAGATAGATCCTTCCGGAAATACTTCGAAAATGTTCATGGCCATACCCTCCCAGTTGGCCAACAATTATGCACGATACCAAGTGTACTCAGCGACAGAAGGGGTGCGCCTTGACCGATTGAGGGAGCAGATATACGACATGCAGGATTCAATGGTCGTAAATATCGCTTATCATGCTAATGATCCAAATGTTGGTATGGCACTCCATCGCTCATCCGATCGCTTCAAGATGTATCTTTGTGACACTGGTCTATTCATTACCCTTGCGTTTTGGGATAAGAAGTTCACGGAGAACATTATTTATGAAAAATTACTCTCTGATAAATTGAGTGCTGACCTCGGCTATGTATATGAAAATATAGTTGCCCAGATGCTGAAAGCCAATGGGCATGAACTATATTACTATACGTGGCCGTCAGAGACGAGCAATCATCTTTACGAAGTTGATTTTCTTCTATCAAACGGGACAAAGATAGAGCCGATAGAAGTGAAGTCATCCGGCTATAAAACCCACAAGTCTCTTGACCTGTTCTGCGATAAATTCTCATCGCGAGTAAATAAGCGTTACCTTATCTATACAAAAGATTTGCGTAAAGAGGAAAATATAACCTATCTTCCGGCTTATATGACGCTTTTCCTGTGATTTTTTAATGTATCCCACAATAGATATTTATGGAACATAACGAAGAACTATACACAATCACACTTACGAAGAAACAGATGCTTCTTATCGCAAATTGCGTTGAAGACTGTTCAAGGTTTCTTGCCGGACAATGTGAACTTGGTTTTACCACATGTGGTCTTGAGAAACAGCAGGAAATTCAGAAGAGGCTCAGCGACCTGCACGACCTTGTGGCAACCGACTTAGCTCATCAGCCATATGCATCTTACGGATGGTCAGGGGGTGGTTGTTCTAACGATTACCAGCGCGACAAAATTATTCAACTATATCCTCTATATCGTGAAATTCGCCATTTCATAGCAAAGGAAGAAGGTCATAATAGCGTGTACGCCGGAAGTACCCCAACGTGCGATGAACAAGACCCATTCATCAAAATCAATAAACTTTGAGAATATCCAACACGGTGATTGCATACCCTATTTCTTAAAACGTAGGATATTCAACGGTTACTAAATTCATTGCATTTTCTGCATTATTTGCATTTTGAGATAAAAAGCACGTGGATTTTGACGAGTAACATCCAAAGATATGGCACGGCTTAACGATTTTATGACGAGGATTGACCTGTCGGTGCTGAATGATTACGTCGCGGCTAATGGCAAGAGCGTTGTCTATGCCAAGGGAGAGCGGATTATTCAGCAGGGGCAATTGTGCCGCTATGTGGGTGTGGTAAAGTCGGGATATTTCAAATATGTGGCTCTTAATTCAAAGGGTCAGGAAGTGGTAACGGGATTCTCTTTCGAGGGCGAAGTGGTTACTGACTATGTGCAGGGATTCCTGTATGACCAGCCTTCGCGGACCTCTATTGTCGCGGGTTGCGATGCCGAGATTTTGCGGGTATCGGTCGAAGATGCGCGTAGGTTTATCATAGAGCGTAATCCCGGCTTTGTCGCCGAGGTTTCCTCCAATCTGTTGCAGGAGGCTTATTGCCGTTATCTGAATATGCTTATAAAGACTCCGACAGAACGGTTCCATGAACTTGTCTCCCGCTATCCCTACGTTATCCATATTCTGCCTATTCAGGAGATTGCCTCCTATTTAGGCATATCACGCCGTCAGCTGCACCGCATCCGTGAGGCTGAAAGAGCCGCCGACACTTCTGAATGTGAGGATATTTAAGAAAAATCTTCGCTCCTTGCTGATTTTCATGTCCGTTTGGGACATTTGTCACACCGAATGTCGATTATTAGTTGTAACTTTGCGTATGGCAACACTCTATAAGATATTGATTCTGTGTGTTGGCTTTGCTCTCTCCTGTAACCTATGGGCGCAAAGTCATCTTGATCCGGTAAACGACAGTAAGGAGTTTGCAGAGCGATACAGTCATTCTTTACTCACACAGGAAAACAAGTGTGGAATAGTCGTCCTGCCGTCCTTCTGTAACAGATATGGCATTAGTTTGTCAACCAAATGTGATAGTCTGGCACTTATTAATAAACGGCCACAAGGAATTGTCTATCTTGATAGTGTTAATATCAAAGAGAATCCAGTGATAAAAGTAGCTATTGATTCTGTATTTGGCAAAAGCCTTGCCGAACTTATTGATGTTGCCGTTGAAAAGGCAATGCCAACTTTTTCTACTGGACTGGATGGTGTGATGTATTATTTTATCGCATCAAATGACAGCATTGGGGCAACATGGTCGCCTTCAGATGAATCATCTAATTGCGATGTGCTTGTCAATATTGCAGAGGCGTTAAAAGAATCAATACAAACTGGTGAACTTCAGAATTTTATTGATGATTGGTGGTGTTCAATTGACAAACTTCGATTGTCATTTCAAAATGCACCGGCGTTGCCTCCATTTTATTTTGATAAAGAATTTGGCAACACAGACAACAATCGACCTACAATCGAATACAGCGCAAGTAGTCCCTTGACAGATGATTTTCAGTTTAATGCCTTCATGTCGTATCCTGCGGATTATATAGATGACACATTAAGTGAATATCTTACACCTATTTATGGGTATAGCACAACGGATTCTATATTCATTGACTTTTGCAAGACCCTTGTAAAATGGAAGGAACAGGCATCGGTTTTCTATGTAACTGTCGTCATTACCGTTAATGATGATGAGAAAGAGAGTTATGATATTAAAAGCTCAGGGAAGTCGGTTTACTTAAAATTTACACTCCCTCACGACAAATTGACGATAGATAATTTATTAGAGCAGGATAACCATTGCATATTCAGATATATGCTTGAAAATATGATGCCGAATGAAGCTGTAAGACCGGCTCTGAAACATTCAGTCAAGAATCGCGAGGAAGGAGGCAAGCGATGAAAAGCAAGATATTTATAACAATAATGCTTACGCTGTCAACTTTCGTATGCAGTGGCCAATCCTTTCTGTCAAAATATCCGAAACTGACCAAGAAGAACCTTAATGAATTTTTCTCGGATTGGAAAGCATATTCCGATAGCTTAGCATCGATGGCAGTGAAAAATGATAGTCTGATAGACATGGTGGTGGCTTATAATTATCTGCCCATGCAACTTGAGGGGACAACTTATAGGTCCGGTAAAGATGCTCCACCGAAATATCATGTGGTGCCTCAATACATCGACGTTGAAAGATATTATCTTGATGTTGACACAACTGTCTTTAGTCCTCGCTACGGTTTCCCCTATTATTATTCAGAATTGCCGGACAACGAATATAGAATCGACAGCGTTATTCCTCAGTTGCCATATCGAGGACTTTACCTGACTCCTAATATAAGCGAAGCCCTCTCGACATTTGTCGGCGGCTGGATAAAAGGCGATAAAATGGAGAAAATAGATAAAGGAAATCTCAAGGCATTAAAGAAATATATACCGTTGGGTGGGCACGGGCATTGGAGCGGCGGCTATTGGTATTTCGAATCTTTTCCGCTGATTACAAAGATTTGCTATGCCAACAATCTCATAGCTGTCAAAACAATGACAAGTTGGTTTTCCGGTGAAGAAACCTGGTATATAAAGCAAAATGGCGACTTTGTGAGGCGGGAAGAACCTGTTGGTGAATGGATTGAATAATGAAACTATATTTCAGTGGTACGATTATGAAAAAGTGGCAAAGAATAGTCGGCATAATAGCCTTTGGATCGATTGGCATTTGCGAACTGCTCCAATGGGCGTTTGCTATTACTGATTGGGAAGATACTCCATTGTATAATTGTATAAATAACTTGAGTGTAGCTCTTTGGCTCAACTATTTCATAGCCCTCGCTCTATTCGTTTGCCTTTGGCGGAAAGGAGGGAAGCGATGAAAATGTTTGGCAAGATAATAGCATGTTCAATTGCAATTGCTTTTGTTCTGATTGTAGCCTTTGGTATTATTGCAACTTACCTTATGGGATATAATGTGCCAGCTCGAAGAAGTGTCGAGATTGACATTCGAGATAAATTCGTCGATAGAATTGAATCTTATATTTCAGCCAACGGACGGCTGCCCGAGTCGTTATCCTCTGTAGGGTTTAAACAAACCTATGGAGGATATGCTTATAAGGGCATTGTCTTTGATTATATTAGACTGAACGATAAAGAATATGTAGTGGAATACACATCTGTTGACGGGATTCTTACGCAATATATAAATACAGAACGTCATTGGGCAGAGGAACCGAATATCTGCTATATTGAGATGCCTGTAAACGCTGACACAATAGCAGCTATAAATAGAATCTCAAACTTTGAACAAGACTACAATATCGCGCCTGTCATAGATAGTATCAGTTACAATCATTCACAGATTTGTCCGATAGATGATTACGTCGGTATGCCTGACTCTATCGCATACATTCGCTATCTGTATAAAAATGGCAACACACGCAGTGAAGGATGGATTACATACTCCGACAATCCGGAAAATGATTTCAGCAATGAGTTTGGAGAGTGGAAATATTACGACGAAGAGGGTAACTGCTATCGAAGATTCTGGAATTACAAACAAAACGGCAAACTGATATATGAAACTGACCGATAAACGATTTTGGCATAGTTGCGGAGAAGCTGTTAATCAGTTGTTCCTATGGCTCTTTGTTGCGTTTGCAGCATTGCTCTCCATTGATTTATGGCGCTTACTGATTACCGCCATTGTATGCCTGATTGGAGACGGTATTAAGTCGTTGATATTCTTGAAGATATTTGGCGCATTCGGAATCGTACTTGTTCTATTTTCCAATGTCGCATTATGGCAAGTGATGTATTCTCCTAAGATATATAATCGACTTATCTCAATCGTATGGAGCAAACGATTGAGACTATTGTATTTCATAACATTAGGGTATGTGAACGTATATCTGCTTAATCTCTATTATATTAGATTTAAGTATAGCTTGTATGAGCTGACACAATATCGCATAAATGTGATTTACTCGGTGTTGGTTATGTTTCCGATTCTGAATATACCGGTCTACGCAGTTACCATACGACAATGCAATCATCCCATGTCATTCCGCTTAGCTGCAAAACTATATTTTCAAGGTCGCTTGGCAGCATACATGATTCAGACTGACTATTCAAATTTAATAGAATCCGAATCATGAAAAGATACTATATTTTTGATTACATCTGGTATATTGGCGAGGCACTCAAAAGGGAAGGTAGTCCATTAAGCGGAGCTACTTTATTACTGCTCACGTGGTTATTCGCATTTCTTATGCCGTTGATAATACCATTTATGTATCAGTTATTAGGAACTCCGGTTGTAATATTTCTCGGCTTGGCTATGATATTTTTGCCAATCCTATTATGTAAGTTACGATACACTAGGCAACGACGCGAGGCTATATTCAAACATTATTCCGGCATTAAGAATATCTTTACCAGATGGCTTGTCCTTTTTGGCGCAATCATTGTAATTGCTGCTATAAATTTTATGCTTATGTATCATATGGGATTTATTACTAAAAAGTTATGAAGCTGATTGATAAACGATTATGGAATGGAGAGAAAACGGAGTTTTATCCGTCTTTCAAGTATGCACTATTAGACAGCGTACTATTCGCTATCTCATGGACTTTCGCCCTAAGCCTGATATTATGCTTAATCTGCTTGATTATTGGTTTGCATAACGAGGAAAGCATCTCTTGGCACACAATTTCTGTTGGTTTAATCTTCCTTCTCATAGTATTCATTATTTCAAACGGAATGTTCCTATTTGAGAATTGGGTTAAGCAACAGATCATTATAGGGAATACGAAGAATCTGTTGCCAGAAGGATGCACCATGAAAAGCATCAACTTTGATAATGTAAGCAAGGAGTACAAAATATTTTTGGAATATAAGGGTAAGATGTTCTTTGCAACAATCGAATTTCCATTCTTTTATCTAAGAGAGAATGGAGTGCGTGCACTCGGAGCGTTGAACATTAGGACTCGTAAGTATTTTGCAGAGAACAAGTCGTTAATAATGGACTATATGTCTTGAATCAGTATTATATGCGACAAAACTACATACGATTTTGGCATAGTTTGGGATCATGTAACATTAAATTGGTAATTATGGCAAAGAATAAATATGGATTTTTCAAAAGAGGAGATGTTATCAGAACAAATCCCCAGGCAGGTTTTTATGGCATAGCAGTAGTTCTTGATGATGGAGTAAAATTAGAACTATCTCCCAATAAATGGTCATATCCAATGTGTCATATCGCAATTACTCCACTCATATATGACTTTGAAGTGACCATGAAAGATATAGACTTGTCTCAACTTATTCCCCTGCGATTCCAAAGATGTTATCAATTAAATAATACTCCTGAATTTTTCAAGGAAGAATTATTAATACATATATTTACGACACGGAATGTAGCCCAATTGCCTGTCATTGGAAATATTGACCCATCTAACATATATCAAGATGATTTGTCTTGGAAACCAAAGCAGGATAGATTCTTTTTTTATGGAGACGCTCAAAAATATTTAGGTAGGGAAGCTTATATTCATTGGCTTAATATGGCGACAAATTAGAATATAAGTATAGTTAAGGTTAGTATATTCTCCGACAATAAGCAATGAAATCCCCATGCGAAACTTCGCACAGGGATTCCTTTGGTGTCAAGGCTTTGCGCCTTCGGGGATATTTGGGTTGTTTCGTACCGCTTCTTGGGCGGCTTTCTCATTTTCGGTCGGAGTGA
>JAAVFS010000013.1 GCA_014800605.1 Bacteroidales bacterium
GGAGTGAATGGCTATTGCCCCGAGATCTACGACACCTGGTGCACCATCAGCGACTCCATGGCGGCCATCTACGACTACATGAAACCCTACATCGAGCTCGCCGTCGACCATCCCGACCTGGAGTTCTAAGAGCCGGCTTATTGACCGGAGCCGGAGTCGGCCCGGGGTAGCAGGTCGTCGGTCGACATTGCGTTGCAGTATTGCTGGATGAAGGCTTTGAGGAACCTGACATTCTCCTCGAGCGTTTGCGGGGTGATAGTGCGATCGCCAAACTTGACTGATTCGCCCTGCGATAGAGCAGGGAGGAGGTCATTCTCGAGCATGGGGTCGGCAGGCAGATAGTAGGCGGCGTGCGGACGGTCGTTGTAAAACTGCAGGAACAACCCGTCGCGGGTGAACTGGTAAAGCTCGTTGTAGAAGCTGAAAGCCCAGGTCTGCTCGGGAGCGGTGTTGAACAGGTCGACGCCGAAGGCCACGTAGGGTTTGTCATAGCCAATATAGTTGAGCACCGTCGGGAGGATGTCAATCTGCTGAGCCACACGCTCATAGTCCATGCCCTGCATGGTAGAGTCGCCGGGAGCGAAGAATACGATCGGCGCGGCATAGCGCTCCAGGTCGGTAGAGTATTCCGTCAGTACCGGCACCATCGAGTGGTCGCTTGTCAAGACAAAGAGCGTGTTGTCATACCATGGCATCTTGCTCGCCGTCTCAAAAAATTCGCCCAGCGCATAGTCGGCATAGCGGATGCACTTGAGCAACGGGTGGGGTCCCTCCTCGGGGAAGCGTTCTGCATACTCGTCGGGGACTTTAAACGGATGGTGCGAGCTTGCGGTGAACACTCCGGCCACAAACGGCTGCGGCATCTCATTGAGCTCCTCGGCAAAGAACTGGAGGAAGGGCTCGTCCCAGATAGCCCATGTGCCGTCGAAGTCGTCCATGCCGTTGTGGCGCGTCGACTCGCAAAACTCGGTCAGACCGACATAACGGTCGAACCCGCAGTGATTGGCGTAGGCCTCGAAGCCCATGCTGCCGTTGGGCGCCCCGTGGAAGAAGGCGCTCGTATAGCCCCACTCGCCCAGATATCCGGCTATCGAGCTCAGGTCGTTGAGCGACGCCGGGGTCAGGAAGAAAGGCTCGATCATCATAGGTATCGACGACAGGACGGAGGGCATTCCGTCGATCGACTTCATGCCGTTGGCGTAGGAGTGCTTGTAGCTCTTTGACTTGTCGATCAGCGTGTCCATGCGGGGAGTCCACCCCTCGAAGGTGCTGTCGTTGATCTCGCGATTGAGGGCGCCTATATATCCGCGCGAGAAGCTTTCGACAATGAGTATCACGATGTTAGGTCGGTTGAGTGCCACCTCTTTCGGGGTGGCCGGGCGATGGTGATAGGAGTAGATGCTCTCGGCCTCATCGCTACTCATGTATTGGGGAGTCACAAAGGCCGGCTTGCCGAGAGTGCGGATGACGGAGAACGGCGTGTTGAGCACGGCCGCCGCGTCGAGCGGATGATGGACGTATTGGTAGGCATTGCTCAGAGTGATCGGGCGGGTGGTGCGTGTCAGGCCGCCGCGGATGCTTGCGATGGCTATCAGCACAGTCAGCGCAAGCGTCACGATGCGCCCGGCATAGTATCTCCATCCCAGCGGCTTGCGGGCGATCGGCGGACGGAAGTAGACGCGCCAGATAAACCATCCTGCGGCGATGGTCAGCAGCACGAGCGGCCAGCTGCGCATCAGCTCCTGGCCGACGACTGAGCCGCCATTGCTGTCGTGGGAGAATTCGGCCATAAACGAGCCTGTCGTGCGCCGCCCCGTGAAGGTGACGTAGACCACATCGAAGAGGTTGAGCATGAACGCCGCCAGGTTGGTGACCAGATATATGATCCGAAGCGCCAGATAGTAGCCTCGGCGCTCCTTCCATGGGAGCGGGAGCAACAGAAGGACGATCCACAATCCGTTGACATAGAACAGTGTGCAGAGATCAAAGCGCACGCCCCCGCGGAAGATGCCCCACGCATCCGACCAGCACATCGTCTCGCGGAAGAGGTGCCAGTTCCATGCCACGAAGACAAATCTTGCAAGCATCAACATCACCATGGCAAGCAGCAGGTTATAGACCATGTAGGCTGCCACCGAGCCGAGGGCTCTCTTTATATCAGGTAAAATTCGTTTCATAACTCTGCAAATATAGTCATTTTTTTTGTGTAACTTTGTGCAATACTCGCATCTTGCATAAATATAATGTATCTATGACCCCCGTACAGCAATCCATGCGCGAGATTCTCGAAGCCGAAAGCCGCGCCATCCTCAATATCCCCGTTACCGACGGCTATGACAAGGCTGTCGACCTGATCGTAGCCAACGTCGTCGGCAAGGGAGGCAAGCTCGTCACCTCAGGCATGGGCAAAGCCGGCCAGATCGCGATGAATATCGCCACGACATTCTCCTCGACCGGCATCCCCGCTGTCAACCTCCACCCCTCGGAGGCTCAGCATGGCGACCTCGGCATCCTCCAGCCTGACGACATCATGCTGGTCATATCCAACTCAGGCAAGACGCGCGAGATCATGGAGTTGATCACCCTGACCCATGTGCTCTATCCCCAGATACCGATCATCGGCATCACAGGTAACCCTACCAGCCCGCTTGCCGAGATGACCGACGTCCTGCTCCCCACCGGAGGCGCCCCCGAGGTCTGCCTCTTAGGGCTCACCCCGACCACTTCGACCACGATGATGACCGTCATCGGCGATGTCCTCGTAGTCAACGTGATGCGTCGCACAGGCTTCTCCCGTGCCGACTATGCCAAGCGTCACCATGGCGGCTATCTGGGCCATGTATCTCAAACAAAGGATAAAACAGCTACCGAATAATGTCGCGCATAATAGTCATCGGCGAATGTCGACTCGATGTGGAGTATGCCGCCGACTTCCGCTCCGCACCTGCCGGGGCGCGTCCCTCCGGCCATATGACCAACATAGCCCTCAGGCTCGCCGAGAAGGGATATAACGTAGTGTTTCTGACCGAAGCCGCTGTCGACTCCGTCGGCGATACCGTCATCGACTATCTCGCCTCGCATGGCGTGGATGTCAGCTACGCCGACCGCTACACCGATGGCCTCACTCCCCTGGCCGCCATCTGCCCGGGGATGACTCCGACCCTCTATACCTCCTATCCTGCGACCGACGGCTTCGACATCATCTGGCCCCGCCTCGACGATGAGGAAGATATAGTGGTCTTTGGCGACTACATGACCCTCTCCAAGCGCTGGAGCCACAACTACCTCAACTTCATGAGCCACGTCGTGGCCAAGGGGTGTCGCACCCTCTATGTTCCCGGCGACATCTCATGGCGTGTGTCGCGAGTGACCAAAGTCATGCCCCAGGTGTTCGAAAACCTTGAGATGGCCACCGCCGTCATGCTTGACCCCGCCACCTGCTCTTACTATTTCGGTACCGACAGCCCCGAGCAGGCCCTGAACAAGACCGTAGGCTACTACTGTCCGACCATCCTGTTTGCCCCGCCCGGCTCCACTTCTCCCCTCGAGGTTGGCAAGCAGCTCCCGGCTTCCCTCAGCTCCCTTGTCGCCGACATCATGGCAAGAAAATGCCACCTGATATAAAAAAGAGGCGTCGTGTCGCGTGAAATACACCCCAAAAAGTTTTGTGTCTAAGACCATCACGGAGCCTTTTAAAATACAGAGAGACCCGCAGCCTTCGCTGCGGGTCTCTCTGTGATATGGGGTCGGAGTGGGATCAGCGTACGATGACTTTGGCAGTGTGCGTACCCTGGCGGCGGATGTAGATATGGCCGGGGAGGGGGGTGTCGACGCGGATGCCCTGTAGGTTGTAGTAGATGGGGTCGCAGGCTGCATCGCTGTCGACGGTCACATCGTCGACGCCGGCTGCATCGGCCATATTGACAGAGATCACCTTGGATGCGGATGAGACGCGGTCGCCGTCAGTGGCCTTGACACAGTAGGTGTAGGTGGTGTGGGGGAGGTGGGCTACACTGACTGTGTGGGAGGTGACGTTGCCGACGGAGCGGTCGGTATAGTCGACGACTTCGATCATGCGGTCGCCGCCGGAGGTGATGGTGATGTCGTCTACGGCCATGTTGCCGGTCTTTTTGGTGTAGACGAGGCGGATCTGCTTGACGCCGGGGGTGATGTCGGTGGTGTAGGTTTCAGCTTGGCCATCGTTGGGCCACACGACGTCGAGCTCTTCCCACTGCTCGTTGATGAGGCCGTAGACGGTCATGTAGGAATCCTTGGAGCCGTTGCCCTTATGCCAGAAGGTGAGCGATGTGATGTCGCTATCGGATTTGGCGGTCTCGAGTTTATTGCCTGTCTTGTTGAATTTGAGCGAGGGGATGGCTTTGCCGGAACTGGCGGCTGTGGTATAGGTGTCATTGAATGATTTGGTCCAGCCGGTGGGGAGGGTCTTGCCGTCGTAGGTCTCGGTGGTGACGCCGGTGCCTTTCTCGAGGGCGTTGACGGTCAGCAGGTAGTCGACAGCTCCCTCGACTGGCTGCCATGAGGCTGTGAAGCTGCCCTGGGCGATGACGGCGGGATAGAGTGCTTCGGGGGCAGGGATGGGCTCTACACCACCCTGGGCGAGGAAGCGGATGATGCCACCCTGTTCGGTTATCTCGGTGATGGGCATGTCGATGGCTTTACCGGCCCAGTTCTTAAGCGCGGGGGTGGTGGTGGAGGTGAACTGGGTGCGCTTCGAGGTGCCGGGCCATGACCAGGTAGCCTCGGAGTTGGTGTTGTTGCTGGCCGGGACGATGCGGACATACATGTGGGAGGCGGTGTTGTTGACGGCGTTGCTATCCCAGATGCTCTGGACGAAGTCGATGTGCCAGATGAGCATGCCATGGCCGGGGAGGTATTTGTCCCAGCCGGTCTGCTGGCGATTTTCGAGGAGGAAGAACTCGGTATCTTTGGATGTGGGGATTAGGCATGCCTGATTGGAAGTCAGGATATGCTCGAGCTCGATCTTGCGGGGGCCGTCGAGCACGATTGGCTCCATCCATCCCATGGCGTTGCGCTCGAATGCTGAGTAGGCCGGGGGAGTGCGGCCGTCATTGTTGTAGGGGCCGTAGTCGAGGGTCGACCATTCGTTGGGGGTCTTGGAGTCATCGCCATAGTCTGTACAATATAGGTCGGGGAGGCCCATGACGTGGGAGAATTCATGAACGAATGTGCCGATGCCGCAGGGGGTCGATGTGTTCCACTCGTTGGTGCAGGCGTATTTGTCGATTTTCTTGCCGTCGAGGGTCAGATTGCGTCCGGCTGAGGAGAGCTCCCACTGGTGGGGCCATACGCTATCCTCGGGGCCATAGTCGGCTTCGCCCTGGCCGGCATAGAATACGAATACGTTGTCGACATAGCCGTCGCCGTCCATGTCGTAGTCAGCGAAGTTGATCTGGTCGTTGAGGCCTCTGCAGCCGGTGTAGACCATCATCTCGGGATACTGGTCGTTGCCGTATCCGTCGTTACCACCGTAGTAGCTTCGATTCTGAGGGAGGGTGTAGGGGCCATAGACGTCAAACTGAGGGTCAAACTGGCCGTTGGAGTTTTCGGTGAAGAAGTCGTAGGCTGAGCCTGTGCCGCCATACTGGTTGAAGCCGGGCTTCATCAGCAGGTCCTCGAAGTAGGCTTTGGGATCGTCGAGGGTAAACTTCACGTCTTTGTATTCTACGAGGATTACGAGGCCACGGACCTTGCCTGTGCGGGGGAAGTTGCCGGAGAAGCGTCCCATGCCTGACTGGGCGATGGAGCGGCGGGGGCCGGCGGTGGCGTCAGTAGCCAGTGCGGCGGCACGCTTATCGCTGATATCCTTGAGATTGAGGTCGGCGACGAGCTGGAGGGTGCTGCGGTCGATCTTTTCAGAGGCTTTTATGCCGGTGGATTTGACGAGGCCATCTTCGGCCAGACGGCCATAGAAGTAGAAGCCGTCAACATTGGTCAGGAGGTAACCATCGCTATCGGCGGTCAAGTGCATGCGTTCATCGCCGAAACGCTGAATCATTACAGTAGTGCCATCGGGCTGGGTGACGGGTGTCAGACCTCGGCGGGCGGGGACAGCCTGTGCCATCTGGATCGATGTGGCAGCAGCTGCGGTGAGTAGAAAACGTGAAAGGTTCATTATAAAACTTATGTATATTGTCAATACTTTGCTTCTCCATGCCCGGGGTTTATGTCAGGCGCCAATAAAGGGCGAAAAGCTAACAAATTTACACAATTAATCTCATAAATCACGCAAATTTGCGCCAGAAATCTGCTTATTTTAACACTTATAGTGCTATGCAAAGGGGCGCATTAGCGACAAGAAGCAGCCTGATAGACTCAAGCGGCCTCTTGTAGGGGGGTAACAGAGGATTAGTCGGCTGTCATCTCACCGACGACAGGGGTGGTGAGGTATTTCCTGACTTCGTCGGTGGTCATTCCGCTGACGAGGAGATACTTTTAATCAAAAGGGGATATAACGTTGTTGTAAGAATAGAATCGAAATGTATAAATATGAATAGAATTGGATTTTTTGTCGCGTCGCTGGCCGCGATCACGACAGCGTTGACAGCCAGTGCGCAGCGCGACAGCCGCCTTGACAGGGGGGTGGTGACAGTGGTCAACAATGACAGCACGGATGCCTCGAGAGTGGAGAAAGTCCTTAAGGAGAATGCGCCCGGATCGCCGAAAGATAACGGACTTCCGCGATTTGCATTGGTAGGAAAAAATGATAAGTTCTACGTCGCGTTCGGCGGACAGTTTCTCGGCGAGGGGGTCTTTGACTTCGGCGACCGGATGTCGTCGGCGACGCTGTTCACTCCGTCGGGTATCACCCCGTCGACTCCAGGAAACAGGAGCAACCTGGGATTCGGATGGCAGAGTTCTTCTATATATATGAACTTTGTAGCGATCCCGGGCACTAAGGATCAGATCGGCCTTTTCTTCAAGGCTAACTTCTTGGGAAATAATAATGCATTTAATGTCTACCACTTCTATGCCCGCTATCGCGGATTGGCGGTCGGCTATACGACAGGTCTGTTTACAGACGCGGCGGCTGAGCCTGTGACTATCGACTTTGAGGGACCTAACGGCTCCCCGAATATGACTCTCTTCAATGCGTCGTGGACTCAGAAATTTAACGACCACATCACGGGCGCTATCGGTATTGACGCTCCAACGACGTCATTCACAACAGGTAGTACGACGGAGATGGTAAATCAGAGGATTCCCGCCATTCCGCTCTACCTCCAGTATGGCTACAATGACGGCATCGCACACATCCGCCTCTCGGGCCTTGTAAGACCGATGCAGTATCGCGACCTGCGGGCGGGGAGCAACAATACTCTGGCCGGTCTCGGAGTGCAGCTTTCGGGTATGACTCCGATTGCAGGGGGCTTGTCGATGAACTATAATGTAGTGTATGGTCGTGGTATCGGCACTTACATTCAGGATGACAATGGCCTTGGCGTAGATGCTGTTGAGCTCGGAGATCCGGGCAGAATGGGGATGGTGAAGAATCTCGGCCTGACCGGCGGTCTGAGCTATGCTTTCAGCTCGAAGGTTTCGTCAAACGTGACTTACAGCCATTTGGTCAACTATCTTCCTTACAATGCAGCTTCGCAAAGCGAGCAGTATCGCTACGGCGACTATGTGGCAGCCAATGTGATTTACAATATCAACAACTTCCTTTCGGCCGGTGTCGAGTATGACTATGGCCTGCGCAGGGATTTTGATGGCAACTGTCTGCACACCAATCGATTCCAGATACAGTTCGGCGTGACATTCTAATCGCGGAAACAGACATGACAAATGCCTCCCAGGTGCTTATGACGGCATACCTGAGAGGCATCTTTTGTATCGCTATATGTATCGGAGGATGTCGGCAGGAGTGGTGGCTATCCGGTCGGCAAGGTGGTCGCGCAGCTCGCTCTCGGGGCGGAAGCCCCAGATGACGCCGACAGACTCGAGGGATGCGGCTCGGGCGGTGTCCATATCGACACCGGAGTCGCCGACGTAGAGGGTCTGCCCGGGGGTGATGCCGGCGATGCGGAGTATGTCGTCGACGATCTGCGGCGATGGCTTCGTGGGCCGGCCGGGGCGGTGTCCTTCGACGGCTGTCCAGGGGATGTCGTGGAAGAAGTGAGCTACGAGTCGGGAGGTGGCTTCGTGATACTTATTGGAGGCGACAGCTACCTTGACTCCGCGGGCTGTCAGCTCTGAGAGGAGCTCGGGGATGCCGGGATAGGGGCGGCTGTGATCCGTGTTGTGAGTGCCGTAGAAGCCAAGGAATATCTCGCGGGCGCGTTCGATTGTGGCCTCGTCGCGATGGTTGTCGGGGAGGGCTCGCTCGATCAGTTTTGTTATGCCGTTGCCGACTTTGAAGCGATAGTCATGGAGCGAATGGGTGGGGAAGCCCATCTGCTCCATGGCATAATTGGTGGCGGTGCCGAGATCGGCTATCGTGTCGAGCAGGGTACCGTCAAGGTCAAAGATTACAAGACTTTTCATGCCGGTATCAGAATTTGGCAAGGCAGGCGTCGAGCATCTCCTCGATGGCGTGGCGGTCGAGATTCTGGCCGATGATTACGAGCTTGATCATGCGGTCGCCATAGTCGGGGTCCCAGTCGCGTGCGAGACCGGGCTCGCGGAGCATTATCCGGCGGAGTTCTTCCTCGGGTGCGGTGGCGTACCAGAGTCCGGCTTCGGTGAGCTTCTTCTGAGTGCCGGCCTGCTCGAAGAGGTATGACATGTCGCGATTGTGCTTGAAGTAGAGGATACCCTTTGTGCGGATGATGTTTTTGGGCCAGTTCCTGGCGATGAGTCGGTCGAAACTTGTCAGGTCGAAGGGCTTGCGGCGGAAGTAGACCATGGTCTGGATGCCATACTCTTCGGCTTCGCCCTCGCCGTGGTGATGGTGGTGATGATGGTGGCCGTGTTCATGCTCGTGCTCATGCTCGTGTTCATGGTGGTGATGGTGGTGCTCTTCCTCTTCATCGTCGTCGTCATCATCAGCGTCGACGGGCTTCTCGAGCTCGCGGATCCAGGTGGCTGATGTGGCTACCTCTTCGAAGTTGAAGGGGCGCTGCTTGAGGAGGGTTTCGGGATCGACGTCGGCATAGTCGCACTCGATGATCTCGGCCCGGGGCTGCAGGGCGCGGATGACGTTGCGGAGGTGGCGGAGCTCGTCGGGGGTGACTTCGGAGGCTTTGTTGAGGAGGATGATATTGCAGAACTCGATCTGCTGGATGATAAGGTTTTCGATGTCGTCATCGCCGATGTCGCCACTGAGGGAGTCTCCAAGGCTGAATTCGCTCTTGAGCCGGAGGGCATCGACCACGGTGACGATGCCTGTCAGCCTGGGAATACCGTGTGCGGAATATCTTGGGGCCATGCGGGGGATGGAGCAGATGGTCTGTGCGATGGGTTCCGGCTCGCAGATGCCGCTGGCCTCGATGATGATATAGTCGAAGTCGCCGCTTCTGACGAGGTCGGTGAGCTGCTCGACGAGGTCCATCTGGAGGGTGCAGCAGATGCATCCGTTCTGGAGGGCGACGAGGTCGGGGGAGTCGGGGTCGGCGCCTACGATGCCCCCTTTTTTGATGAGGGCTTCGTCGATATTGACTTCGCCTATGTCATTGACGATTACGGCAAAGCGTATGCCTTTCTCGTTTTTGAGGATATGATTGAGGAGTGTGGTCTTGCCGCTTCCGAGGTAGCCGGTAAGGAGTAGAACGGGGATTTCTTTCATGATGGATTTGAGTTTTGGTTATGCGAGTCCGAGGAGGTCGCGGTATATGTCAAGAGCTGCTGTGATCTCGGCGGGTGTGACCAGAGTGTCGGTCGCTACGTCGCCGGGAGCTCGCAGGAGTGTGAAATTGAAGGTGTCGGGGTAGAGATTCTTCTTGTCGTGCGACATGATGTCGAGCAGATGGGGGTATTCGTCGCAGGTGATGGCGAATGCTCCGTAGTTGCTGCGGACATAGTCGGAGAGCTTATGGAGCTCAGTGCTCGGGAAGTCAAACTTCATGTGGGATAAGACGGCGGCTACGACAAGGCCATAGGCGACGGCATATCCGTGGGGTATGGGTGATTTGCGCTCGATGGCGACAGACTCGAAAGCATGGGCAACGGTGTGGCCGAGGTTGAGGGCGCGGCGGAGTCCGGCTTCGCGGGGATCCTGATCGACGATGGCCTGCTTGACGGCGACGCTATCTTTGAGGAGGGTGAGGAGACGGTCGGTGTCCTGCTGCTCAACGTGATAGGCGAGGAGGGTGTTGAAGGTCTGCCCGGAGTCTATGAGTCCGTGCTTGAGCATTTCGGCATAGCCGGAGCGGAGCTGGGTCATCGAGAGGGTGTTGAAGAACATCGTGGAGATGATGACTTTCCGAGCATCGCTGAAAGTGCCGACTTCATTTTTGAGGCCATTGAAGTTGATGCCTGTCTTGCCGCCTACTGATGCGTCGACGGCGGCCAGGAGGGTGGTGGGGACGTTGATAAACGGGATGCCGCGCTTGAAGGTCGAGGCTGCGAAGGAGCCAAGGTCAGTCACCATGCCTCCGCCAAGGTTGATGAGGACGGATGAGCGTGTGGCGTGGTTGTCGCTGAGCTGTTTCCAGACGTGGGTCAGGGCGTCGACGGTCTTATTGTCGTCGCCCGGGGCTATGGAAATGGGTGTCGCTGAGGCGATTGCTTTTGAGAGCATCTGCATGCGCGGGAGGACGGTGTCCTCGGTGTTGCGATCGACGAGCACGAATACTCCCGAGGGGCTGAGAGAGCTGACTGTAGCGTCGATTTCCTCGGCGACGTGGTTGGTAAAGACTGTGTTGGATGTTTTTGAGGTGTCCATGATATATGTGTGTTTTTCGGTTAGTATTTTTTTGATAGTGAGATAAGGTCGGGGAGGAGTCGGGCGAATTCGGGCATCGAGTCGACGATGAGGTCGGCGTCGACTTTCTCGAACTCGTCGCGCGGTATGGGGCCTGTGCGTACTGCGACGGTGAAGGCACCGCTGCGCACTCCGGCCAGGGCGCCTATGGGGGCATTTTCGATCACGATGGTCTCGGCGGGGAGGGCACCGGCGAGATGCATCCCTTTGAGGTAGGGCTCGGGGTCGGGCTTGCCGTGGGTGACATTGCGGGCAGTGATGCGCCGGCCTTCGGGGAAGGCGCCGGGATAGTCGCGGTCGAGTTTGTCGAGGACTGAGGTTTGGCCTGAGCCGGTGACGAGGATGGTGGCGATGCCGGCCCGGGTGAGCTCACTGACCATGGCCTGCGCGCCGGGTATCAGGGCTACGGGCGGCAATTCGTTGAAATACTGCGACTTGAGTGCGTAGAGTCGCTTGATCAGCTCGTCGTCGGGCTTTTCGGCGAAATTGCGGGGCCATAGGCGGCGGATGGTGTCGGCACCGGTGCACCCTTCGTAGAGATAGAACTCGTCGGGGGTGCAGGAGATGCCCTGCCCGGTCATGAGACGATGCCATGCGGCGGTGTGATTGCGCATGGAGTCATAGAGTGTGCCGTCCATGTCGATGCAAGCGCAGCGGATGTCGAGGCTGGGGCGGCCGGTGCGCTCCGACCAGTGGCGGAGTGCATCGTGGATGATTGTAGTATATTGATTGTCAGTGCTGTCCATTAGAAAAACCAGAAATGGCGTTTGCGGTGCTTCTTCTCAGAGTCGTCGTTGGTGTCGTGGCGCAGATGCTCGGGGAGCTCGTCGTCGCGGAGCCAACCCTCGCGTCGCATCCAGAGGGCTTCCTCGTCGGATAGCGAGTCGGTGTACTCATCTATATTAACAAGCGGGGTGGTCGGTAAGTTGAGTGCGTTGGTGCTGATGGTGCCGAGGTCGAAGACGGTATTGATCTCGCTGATCAGGCTTCGGCGTGTGCTGTCGACGTGGTTGAATTGGCGCAGTAGCTCGGGCTTGATGCGGGCTCCTCCGAGTCGGATTTTCGGATCGCGGGCGGGGCCGGTGACGTTGATGCCGAATTTGAAGGGGATGGGGGAGCGGAGCACTGAGATGTGATAGTTGAGGTCGAGGGCGAGATTGTTGGTGCCCATGACGCCAAGGCGGTAGCGGTCGATGTCGAAGATGAAGGGGAAGAGGTCAACCTGCTTGTTGGCGATGATCATCTCAACGTCCATATGGTCGATGTCGATATACTTGCGGTCGTGGAATAGGAGCCAGCGGCCGAGTGCGCTGAATTTCTTGGGGTCGACGAGTGAGAGCTTGTCGCCTTCGAGCTGTACGGCTCCTTTGAATGAGCCCATGTCGACCGACATGTCCGGGAGGAGGTCGGTGGTGGCGGCGAGCTGGGCGTTGATGTTGCCTTTGAAGCCGTTGAGGGCGGGGAGGAGTCGGGCCAGCGGTGGGATGAGCCGTAGGGTCTGGCCGAGGTCAAACCGGGTGAGCTCGAGGCCGACACCGAAGCGCATATCGGATGTGTCAGGGGCCCAGTAGAGTGCCGAGAGGTTGACGTTGCCGACGGGTGATGAGGCGGTTAGCTCGTGGAGGTTGATGGCGCTGTTGGCTACGAGGATGGTGCCCTTGAGGGCGTTGAGGGCCAGGTCGGAATATAATATTGTATCGGCGCCTACACGGAGGTTCGCGGCGACGTTGCGGGGGATGATGAGTGGTCGGGCGGCGGTGGTGTCGACCTGGAGATGATCGTCGGCGAAGAGGCTCTCGGTGTAGTCGGGGTCGGGTCCGGCATTCTGCTCAGGCTGGTGGAGCGAGGTGACGAGGAGCTCGTTGAGGTCGATGCGTGGGGAGTTGATGTCGAGGTCGAGGATGAGTGGCGCGGAGCGATCGAAGGAGGTGAAGGCCGGAGCGAGATTGGAGGCTATTCCCTTGATGTTGAGGAGGGAATTGCCGGCTGTGTAGCGGAGCGACTTGATCATGACGGAGTCGGTCGTGAAGTCGAGGTCGATGGCTGAGGCGCGCTGTCGCATGGGGAAGTCGTGGACGAAGATGAATCCGGCATTAGTCTGTACATTGCCTTTGGCGGCCCAGTAGATCATGAACTTTTCGAGGAAGGCGGCGACATTCCAGTCCATGGCGTCGTCGCGGATGATGGTGTCGAGCTCGTTGATGTGTGCGCGCTTTGGGAGTCGGGCGGGGATGTGGGGGGTGGAGAGTCGGTGCGTGACGGCTTTGGCTACGGGCTGACTGAGGGCGATGCTGAAGCCGGGGGCGCGGGTCGTGAATCGGCGGGCCGTGAAGTTGAGGTCGATCTGAGGCTGCTGGGGGTCAGCGGGATAGGGGGAGAGGATGGCGGTGGCTTCGGACTCGCGGAAGCGGATCTTGACATCGTGGGGGGCATCGACGCTCAGGGTGGCGATGCGGATGAGTGAGGCGAGCTTTTGGCTGAGAGCCAGCGGGTCGGTCTTGCCTGGGTTGCCGAGGTCGATGATGACGTCGGATAGGCCGAGGAGATTGCCGGGGAAGGCTACTGTAGCTGTGTCGATGGCGAGCGAGAGTGAGAGTCGGGAGTCGGGATTGAAGAATCCGGGTATGACGTAACAGCTTGTCTTGCCGAAGTCTATGACTGCTTTGCCGGCTTTGACCCAGACTGGTCGGCCGTCGACGTCGATGCTGAGTCCGTCGATGGTGAGGTCGCCGGTGAGGAGGATGTCGTGGATGTCGGATTGGGCTAAGTCGCTCATGCGCATGTTGACTCCGGCGTCTGTGGCGGCATGCCCTTTGATCTTGATTGGGAGGGAGCGCAGGAGCGCAGGAGGGAGCTTGTCGAGGATAGCATCGCCCTGGATGGAGGCGTCGAATGTTGGATCGCTGAGGAGTGAAGTGGCTGTGCCGCTGACTGTCGCGCTGAATCCGTCGCCGGCCACTGAAAGGCGGTCGACGGTCACTGAGGAGCGGTCGAGCTCGGCGCCGATGATGTCGGCATGGGCTGAGAGGGATGCGGAGGAGAGGGTGGTCTCGCCGTAGGTGATCTGACACTCGGGGATGTCGAGCGACATCCGTGCGTCGGGCACTTTGGCGAGGTTGCTCAGGAAGATGGTGTCGGTCACGGCCAGGTTGAAGGTGAACGCGAGGTCGGTCTCGAGCGAGGTGTAGTCCTCGGCCATGGTGTGCGGGATGTGAGCGCGGAGGGTGTTGATGCTCAAATTGTTGATGGTAAAGTCGAGGGAGTTGATGTTGACGCCGGTCTGAAATTCCATGTCGGCTGAGAGGAGGAGGCGGATGTCGTTGAGGGCGATCTGAAGGGAGTCGAGGTTGAGGCGCTCGGGGTGGTGGAAGTCCCAGTCGACGGAGCCTTGCATGCTGACCTCGAGGGGATGGAAGTTGAGCCGGGCAAGCTCCTCGGAAATGGCTTCGGTGGAGAGCGAGAGGGTGTAGCGTGGGGCTTTGCGGCCGTCGATGGTCAGGTCGGGGATGCGGAATGTGAGCTCGGAGTCGTCGAGGATGGATGTGTAGCTTGACTCTCCGGCATTTTGGATGCGTAAGGTGTTAATCTTTAGTTGCTTGAGCTTCTTGATGCGGTCGAGTAATGAGGGGGCGCCGGGATGGTGCTTAATGTGGATGATGTCGAAGTTGGCCAGGTCGGTGTCGGCTACGACGAGACGACAGGTCGGGCCATCGATGACGACGCTGTCGATGCGAATGTCGCCGCGGAGGGCTTTCCAGAGGTTGATGTCGGCACGGATGGCGTTGATGGAGAGCAGGGAGTCACAGGCGGCGGTGAGTCGCGGGCGGATGGAGTCGGGCGCATCATGGAGGGAGTGGCTGACGAGGGTTACATCGGAGATAGCGACTGTGGCGCGGGGGAATGTCGAGCAGAGGGTGAGATCAGCTCGGCCGATAGAAATCTCACCGTCAATGGCTTGATTGACAGAGTGCTCGATGATCTGCGTCAGACGCGACGGGCGGGTGAGCCAGGCAAGCAGGTTGACGGCTATGAAGGCTGTGATCAGGAGAGAGATGAGTCCGCCGGCGAGTATTTTGAGGAGATGTTTCATTGTCTGACGGTGATGTGGAAGCAGGCCTGCTTTCTTTCATGTTTGACCCAGCAGCGCCCCTTGCTGCGCATGTCGCGGAGCACTTCGGCAAGGAGGAGCTTGAGGTCTTCGGCGGTGCGTGGGAGGGTGTCGGAGTCGCAGATGAAGTTGGAGTAGCTTATGTCAAAAGTAGTTCCGTAGCGATGGGCGGAGTTGGTGGTAGCGTTGACGTTGCGTCGGCGCAGGCGTCGGATGGTGGCGTCGGTGCGCAGCAGGCTTGTGGCTTTGATGCGATAAGCCCCACCACCGCGTGCGGCGAGGGAGTCGCGGAAGGCTATGCCGATGTCGTTGAGGAGGTTGGCAGCTTCGGGCACGAGGTAGGGGAGGGAGTGGGTCAGGCGGTCGATGTAGTAGTTTTGGCAGGTTTCGACCTTGACGATTGGGCGGGTGGGAAACCAGGCGTCGTCGTCGGACATGAGCGGGGAGATGCCCATGCGCCGGGCGGTGGCGATGTGGATGGGATTGAGGTCGGCAAATTCGCGACCGAGGCGGATGGTGCGGTCGACCGGGAGGCGGTGACCTCCGGGGGGCATACCGTCGAGGGCTATCCGGGCGGATGTGTCGCGGGGCTCGGGGCGGAGTATCTCACTGGCACGGGCACTGTCGGCTTGCATGTCGAGTCGGAGCTGATCGAAGTCGATGCTCTCGGTGAGGTCGTCGCGCATGCGGAAGGCGGTGGTGACCATTATGACGGCCATGGCGATGGAGAGGAGTGTGAGGATCCCGACGACGAGTCGAAGTCGGGGTCTGCGGTCTCGTATGATTCGCTTCTTGGCCATTGTTTATCAGTCGGTTGTGAGTTGACGGTAGAGGTTTTGGCAGGCGTCTTCGAGGAGGTCGAGCACGAGCTCAAAGCCCTCGGCGCCTTCGTAGTAGGGGTCGGGGATATGATCGTAGCGGGTAGCCATGGTGATGAAGTCGGCCATCGGCGCGATCTTGGCTTCGGCTTCGGGTGAGGGGGCAATGGCGTGGAGGTCGGAGAGATTGCCTGCGTCCATGCCGATGATGATGTCGAAGGTGTCAAAGTCGGACTCCGTGACCTGGCGGCAGTGGTGGGTCAGCTCGTAGCCACGGTGGCGCGCATGGATGCGCATGCGGTTGTCAGGGAGCTGGCCGATATGCCACCTGCCTGTCCCGGCTGAGTCGATGGTCCAGGCATCGGGGTGGCCGTGGGCGACTGTCACCTGACGGAATACTTCTTCGGCGGCCGGGGATCGGCAGATATTGCCCAGGCAGACGAATAGTACTTTGAGTTTCTCCTTGCCTTTGAGGGAGTTGATCAGCCGGATTGTGTTGGGGTTGACGTCGTGGTTTGCCATCTTTGTTTTATCAGATAATGGTTAGCTATGCAAATTTACGAAAAAATCGGAATGAATGTGTTAGGCTCAGGGTCTGGGGTTGAGGTGTCCTACGGCTGGGTCAGGTAGTAGAGGTCGGGGTCACTGGTCGAGGGGGTCGTCGTCATCGTCGTCGGGGTCGTAGGCATGGAGGTGGGGGCGGGAGTGGGTCAGGCGTTTTTTAGCCTGGTTGACCTTGCGAAGCCAGCTGCGCAGGCGGCTCCAGACGGGTGAGGGGGTGGAGGAGATGTTGCTGGCGAGGGGGTCGGCGAATGTGTCGGTGGCGGCTTGGTCGCCAAACTGGTCGGGGAAGATGATGATGAGGTTGTTGCGGCTGAAGTAGCGCTGAAGGAATTGGGGGAGGTCCTTCATGTCGGAGGAGTAGGAGACGGACTTGGCACGGGCGCCGATGACGATGAAGAGGTCGTCGTCGAGCACTTTGTTGGCGAGCAGGACGAAGTCGTCTGTTGTCTCGAAGGCGCGATACTCGTCGCGGGTGTCGATGCGGTAGGTGCGGATTATGGATTGGATGATCGGTCGGACGGCATTGTTGCAGCAGAATATTATGCGGCATCCGAGCTCGCGCGAAAGGGAGGCTACGGCGAGCACCCAGCGTGAGAATCCGGTCTCATACTCTGCTTTGGGCGGGACGTAGACCACGATGCGTGTGACGGTGTTGAGCGGTATGTAGCATCGGGAGATGATAAGCATGCGATTGGTCATGCGCATCAGCTGCTCGATCTTGGAGCCGAGGAAGGTGTCGATGACGCCGGTCTTGCGGTGCATGCCCATGACTACGGCGGAGATGTCGCGCTCTTCGATGGCATTGACAATGCCCGTGACGGCGTTAAGGTCGTAGCGCTCGATGGGTGTGACGGGGGTGTCGACGGCGGCGGCTGTCTTGAGGGCTATCTCAAGCGAGTTGCGTCCGATGGCTTTGGATGAGGCGGAGTTGTCGCCACGGACATGGATGGCATACAACGAGTCGTCCTGGCGGCGGCGATAGCTGCGCATCAGCAGGGCGAGCTCGACGAGCGGGGCGGCTGTCAGCGGATTGCTGACGGGGATGAGGGTATGGGCCGGCTTGCGGTCGGAGGGTTGCGACTCGGTCTCGAGGCCGTCGCGGAGCATGTCGATCTTGATCTGCGCGGCGGCCTGGGCTGTGACGATGGGGGCGATGGCGCAGGTGATGAGGATGACGAGGACGGTGCCGTTGAGGATTGTCTCGTCGATCAGGCGATTACCGGCGGCATCGGTCATGTTGTAGCCGATAGTCACTACGGCGAGGGCTACGGCTGTATGTGCGGTTGTCAGGCCGAACATCATCCGTCGCCCGGCGCGGGGCATACGGTAGATCTTCTGGGCGATCATGGCCGGAAGCCACTTGCCGATGAGGGCTACGGCGAGCATCACGGAGGCTATTGCGAGGGTCGATGGCTGCCCTACGACCCGGATATTGATCATCATGCCTACTCCGATGAGGAAGTAGGGGATGAAGAGGGCGTTGCCTACAAATTCTATGCGGCTCATCAGTGGCGACGAAGCGGGGACGTAGCGGTTGAGGACGAGTCCGGCAAGGAAGGCGCCCAGGACCTCTTCGAGCCCGATCTGTTTTGCGCCCCAGGCAGCCAGGAATACGAGGACAAGGATGAAGACAAACTGTGTCACCTTGTCGGCTATCGACTTGAAGAAAAGGCGTGTCAGGCGTGGATAGAGGTAGAGGACGGCGATGCAGTAGGCTGTCAGCTTGCCCAGGAGGGCGAGAAGTCCGCCGGGGCGCAGGGCTCCGGAGTCATGGACATTGACGGCTCCGGCCAGGACGAGCAGGGAGGCTATGACGGCGACGATGGTGCCGACGATGGAGATCAGCACGGCGGGGCTCTTGGTGACGCCGTAGCGGGCGGCGACGGGGTAGCCGATGAGGGTGTGGGAGGCATACATTGCCGCCAGGAGGGTGGCTGTCAGCCAACTGACGTGGAGCAGGAAGACGCTGGCCAGCATACCGACAGCTATCGGAATGAAGAATGTCAGCAGGCCGAAGAGGAGCCCCTTGCGCAGGTTGAGCTTGAGATGATACATGTCGATCTCCAGTCCGGCAAGGAACATGAGGTAGAGGAGTCCGACCTGGCCGAAGATGGCGAAGCTGCTGTCGCGGGCGAGGATGTTGAGGCCGTAGGGGCCTACGATAATGCCCGCTACTATCATGCCGATGATGTGGGGTATCTTGAGTCGGCTGAGCAGGAGCGGGGCAAGGAGTATTATCCCGAGGACGATCAGGAATATCGTCACGGGATTGGTGGCTAATGGGGCTGCCACGGAGGCTATTATCAGACTGAGCGCTTCCAATCGTGGTCAAGGAGATACTGAGCGATCTGGACGGCATTGAGGGCGGCGCCTTTCTTGATCTGGTCGCCGACGACCCACATGGTCAGTCCGCAGGAGTCGGTGATGTCGGCGCGCAGACGGCCTACGTAGACGTCGTCTTTATCGGCTACGAAGAGTGGCATGGGATAGGCTTTGTCGGCCGGTGAGTCGATGACGGTGATTCCGGGGGCGTCGATGAGTGCCTGACGGGCTGCCTCGATATCGACGGGGCGGTCGGTCTCGATCCAGACGGCTTCGGAGTGGGCGCGCATGACGGGGACGCGGACGCATGTGGCGCTGACCTTGATGTCGGGCGCGTGCATGATCTTGCGGGTCTCGTTGTGCATCTTCATCTCCTCCTTGGTGTAGTCGTTGTCGGTGAAGATGTCGATGTGGGGGATGACGTTGTAGGCAAGCTGATAGGCGAATTTCTCGACGTGGGGCTCGCCACCTTCGGAGAGGGTCTTGTGCTGATCGACGAGCTCCTGCATGGCGGTGGCGCCGGCCCCGGATGCGGCCTGATAGGTCGAGACTCTGACGCGCTTGATGGGCCAGCGGTCATGGATGGGCTTGAGGGCTACGACCATCTGGATGGTGGTGCAGTTGGGGTTGGCGATGATGTTGCGGGGCGCGTTGAGGGCGTCGCTGCCATTGACTTCGGGCACTACGAGGGGGACGTCGTCGTCCATGCGGAATGTGCTCGAATTGTCGATCATCAGGGCGCCATGCTTTGTGATTGTGTCGGCAAACTCGCGGGATGTGGATCCGCCGGCCGATACGAAGGCTATGTCGACGTCTTTGAAGTCGTCGCCATGGGTCAGCTCCTTGACTGTGTACTGGCGACCCCTAAATGTATATGACCGCCCGGCAGAGCGCTTTGACCCAAATAGATAGAGATTGTCAACGGGAAAATCCTGCTCGGTGAGGACGCGGAGGAACTCCTGTCCTACAGCTCCGCTGACGCCTACAATTGCTACATTCATTCTTTAAGCGATTAAATGGAAATGGTTTTCGGGGGTCAAAGTTACGAAAAATGTAGCTTTTTCTGCCCCTATGGCCGGCTATTTTATCGCTCAGGGACTTAATTTTTGGATTCGAGAGCCTGACGGACTATGATGGCATTGTTGTGGAGGGTGTCGTGGGAGGAGTAGAGGAGGGTGACGACAGGCTTGTCGGCTATCAGCTGGAGGAGATCGCCGAAGGCCGGGTTGGAGTGGAGTTCTGCAAGGTATTTTTGCTCAAATTCGCTCCATCGGATGTCGGGGTCCTGGTGGAACCATTCGCGCAGCTCGGTCGAGGGGGCGATGGCTTTGTCCCAATAGTCGTAGTGGAAGGTCTCGTGGGAGAGGCCGCGCGGCCAGAGGCGGTCGATGTAGACGCGGTAGCCGTCGGCGGGAGAGGTGGCCTCGTAGGCGCGCTTGAGGAGGATCTGTTGTTTCATAGCATTATATCTTAATATGGATATAACGCTTTGACGGCCTATTATGTTAGAGGCTCGGGCGCAGAGGGGAGCGCAGGGCGCGGATCGGCCTGGGTGGAGGCGGCGGCGGTGCGGTTGCTCTTGAGGATGATGTCAAGGCGGGCGGTCATCTCTTCGGCTATCTCGAGGTTGCTGCCGATCTTGTATCTGATGATGGGGTGATCGATGTCGTTGAGGCTGATCGAGAGCTGATAGTTGTGGATGACGGTATCGGCAGTTTCGTAGTAGGTGGTAGTCTCCGGAGCGGTCAGGGCGCCGATGATGGCACCTGTCTGATCGGCTATCATGCCTCCGAGCACGGCTCGCCGGATGACATCGCGACGCTCTGTCACAGCGGTGGTCGTGCCGGGGATGATCCTCCGGCTGTCGACAAGCTTATAGCCGAGGATGTCGCTGAAAGGGTAGGTCTTTCCGTGGACGTGGATTGTGGAGTTGGAGCTATTGATGATCATCACTTTGCTCAGGTCGTAGTCGGTCGAGGCGAACACGATGTCCGGCTGGCCATTGTCGGCTTTGTAGGTCGCGATCCACTGGTTA
>JAAVFS010000014.1 GCA_014800605.1 Bacteroidales bacterium
CTTCGGGAATCTACTATATAACAAGTGCTTATGATGATTAGACTTCCCTAATTCAGTTAGCGATACGCCCATCTATCCCTAAATCTCAGAAATTAACAACCGCTTTTTTACATTGACCCCTAGTCTTCTGATAATATGCTCGCACACGCTCTGCGCGTGCGGAGTTGGTGGTTGGGCTTATTCCTGTGGTTTCGGTCTGAAACCTCGACCACAGGCTATTCTGCTTGCACCCGCTTCCGCGGGTGGAGTGTCATCAGCTGCTCCTGGGATTGGGGTGTTGCAAAAGGTCACGGGCCTCAGCGGTCACAATCGATTTGATTTGTTTGGTCACGCGCGGGAGCGTGTGACGGCATGGTAGCGTGGAGGTTGAGATACAGGCGAAACTCCACGAAACGAAATTATTTCTCTTACTCGCACGCGCAGAGCGTGTGCGAGCCGTATCGGCATCACGCGGCGAGATCATCTGTAAATATGCCGAATATATATGGTCAGTCTGCGAGGAAAAAAAGAATCGCGGCCCGGGTGGGGTCGCGATCCTTGGATATGCTGTGGCTGAGTTAATTATTCAACTACGGGGCTGAGGGGTGCGGATGCAAGGTCGACTACGAGTACCATACCTGATGCTGAGGTGCCGATTTTGCCGGTGCCGGTGAGGCTTCCATCTTCGCCAATGGTGAAGGTGATATCAACCACTTTTGAAACGGGCGCTAATGTCTGGGAGGGGTCATAGGCGTTAACCGATTTGAGCGTCACTGTAGTGCCGGAGATTTCGTAATCTACGGTCTCGTTCATGAGAGTAGAGCCCATACCTTTTATAAATAAGGTAGCTTTTCCGGCCTCGGTGTCAAATGTCAGAGTTGTCTCAGTGGATTGAGCGCTTCCAAAGGCTTCCATATTAGGTGCGCCAGTGTATTTAGTGGCCAGCTCGGGAGTGGCGGGTTCTTCTGATGCTTCAGGAACGAGGGGAGCTGATGTGAGGTCTACTACGAGTACCATACCTGATGCTGAAGTGCCGATTTTGCCGGTGCCGGTGAGGTTGCCATTTTCGTCGGCTGTGAAGGTGATGTCAACCACTTTTGCAACGGGAGTGAAGGCCTGAGAGGGGTCGAAGGTGTTGACGGATTTGAGGGTCACGGTGTTGCCTGCAACTTCATATCCGACAGTCTCATTGAGGAGAGTGGTGTTCATACCCATGATGAATAGGGTCGCAGTTCCGGCTGCTGTATCGAAGGTGAGGGTTGCTTCGGTAGCGCTCTGATTGCCGAATGCCTCCATCATGGGTGCGCCGGTGTATTTTGCAGCGAGCTTGATGTCCTCACCTGTAGAGGGCTCACCACCGATTTCGTCAGAAGTCAGTGTGTACTTGATAGTGACGTTGGTGAAGCCGGCTGTGCTGCCTGTGCCGAGATTGAGCTTCATGGAGTTGGGTTTGTCGCCGTATTCGTCGGTCCAGGTCTGGGTGAAGTTTTCGCGGTCAACTTCGAATTTTCCGCCTGGCACGCAGGTGGCGCCGCCTGAATAGAGAGTGTTATCTTTGTTAAGACTCTGATATACAACCTCCTTGATGACAACCTCCTCGCTGCGGCCGACGATCTCGATAGAGTTGAAGGCCACAAGGCTGATGAGCTTGGTGGCATCGACGTAGCCGGGAGCAACCTTACCATTGCCCTGAGTGAGGGTGAGGTTAAGGTTGTCGTCGAGTTGGATGGGGCTGAGTGCCACGAGGTCATGACCACTGACGAGGCCAAGGTCGGCGAAGGGGAATGATAGGGTGTAGACACCATTCTCGTCGGGGGTGGGGGTGGCGATGGTCTTAAGGTCGGGCAGGGGCTCGGGCTCCGGCTCAGGATCGACTGTAGAGCCATTCTCGTCGGCGATGTAGGTGATCTCGATGCTTGAGATGCGACCGCCGCCGAAGCCTGTATTGGTGATGGTGACTGCGTTGGCACCCTCATCGTTGGTCCAGACGATATTGGGCTTGGTGGTGGTCAGAGTGTTTTCAGGATCACTTGCGGCTGTGAAGGTGTAAGAGTTTTTGGTGCAGGTGATATCGATCTTGGTGATCTTGACGCCTGCGCTACGTCCTACAAATTTGATCTGATTTCCGCCAAGTATATTGATATATGATGTGGTTGCTGAGGGAGCTGAAGAAGCGGTACCCTGGACGAATACGAGGTCGATATCGTCGTTGAAGTGAACGGTCTCAAGCTCTGAGACGCTTTCTGTAAACAGATCAGAGACGGCTTTGCTTTCAGTCAGGGGCTCGGGGTCGGTAGGATCGGGCTTAACGGGTTCGGGTTCAGCGGGGCCTTCTACAGCGTTTTCCTGCCAGTTGAGGGCGGGGAGGTCGTTGAAGAGAAGGCCTTCATTGAATGCGTCCCACTTCTTGATGTCCTTGACATCGGTAGAGGGAGTGCCATCGATGCTCGTGTAGTTGGTCTGAGTCTCAGCTCCGGTGTTGAGGAGTACTACATTGTTGAGTGTGAGGCTGGCTGTAGCGGGGTTGTCGGTGTTGCCGAGGAGGCTTACGACAGCGCCATCGGCTGTGCCGGCTACTGTGCCTGATACATAGCAGTTGTTGAAGGTTACGGTATTTCGTCCACGACCTACGAGACCGCCTGCATAGGATGAGCTCTTGACATTGACCTGGGCATAGGAGTCGGTGACGGTAGCTGTCGCGCTGGTTGTGCCTACAAGGCCGGCTGCATAGCCTGAACTTTCGATTGTGCCGGTCACGTAGCAGTTGATGATATTGCCGGCTACATCACCATGGCCTACATATACTGCGATACCAGAAGCACCGAGGCCTGATTTGAGGTCAACGTTGACGAGGCCGAGGTCCTTGACAGTGCCGCGGAGGACACCTATGAGCGAGGCATAGTAGAAGTCGTCTCCGTCGGTCTTGGAGGTGAGGTTGGAGATTATGTGGTGGTTGCCGTCAAACTCTACGTTCTTGGTGTAGTCGCCACTGTTCCAGCCTACGGCGGGGATGTAGTCGATGCCGGTCATGTCGATGTCGTTCATGAGCTTGAAGTAGGTGGTTCGGTTAAGGGCGACTACGTCCTTCATGGCTGCGACTTCCTTGGCAGTGGTGAGCTGGTAGGGATCCTCTTCTGTACCTGATCCATTGGCTATCAGTTTGGGAGCCGACATGGTGTTGACGGTGCCTGTGAGGAGGTAGCTGTTGACATTGCCGGTAGCGTAGATGCGGTCTGATGTAGAGTCGTCGACCCAGATGGAGCTCTTGTCGTCAGAGACTTTGAGTGTGATGGTTCCGACGCCGGTAGATGTGGCCGATGTGCCCATGTAGACATTGGTGAGCACTACGGTCTTATTCTCGGCGTCATAGAAGTAAGAGCAAAGGTCGCTGATGCCGTCCTTGCCTGAGAAGCCATCGGTACGCTTGATGTTGAATCGGATGTCTGCGACATCTTTGCCCTGATTGTTCTGAGTGAACTTGACTGACATCGTGTTGTAGTTATTGAGCTCACCGCCGCGGAATGCTCCGCGGGCTGTCTCGAGGGTATATTCCTCTCTGCCATCCCATGGGTCTGAAACGGTCTCTTCGTAGGTCTTTGCACTCTTGTCGATGGCGAAGTATCGTTCTTCATCGCTGAGTGTGACAGTGATAGCTCCGCCTTCACTCTTGTAGGTGCCTTCGGTATCACCGAGGGTGCATGATCCGAAGCCGTCGAGCTTGAGGTTGCCGCTCTGGCCTGTGTATGTGCCGGCCTCAGAGCCGCGGAATGTGAATTCAGGCTGAGTGCCGGCTCCGCTGTAAGAGTATTTGAGGTATTTTTCTCCGTCCTTGAGCAGGAACCCCTGGCAGGCCTCGCCGATTGAGTTGCCGGAAGAGAGTTCTGCGGTCAGTTCGAACGGGAATATTGCGTTGATGTCGTAATAGAAATATTTGGTATCAGAGCCTTCGGCAGGCTTTGCTTCGACGAGGATGTGCTGATTGTTCTGATCAGCTACCGCTACGGTGACCTCAACGTCCTTACGAGATGCAATGTAGCTTACGCTGTTTTCGACCTTGTTGTTGAGGATATCGATTACTGTGCCGAAAAAGAAGTCGCCGTCAAACTTACCGATCAGGCCATGTTTTACATCAACGTCGCCTTCGTTGCGGAGGTCGCCTTCATAGCTTACGTATGCCATGGCGTTTTTCTCCTCATCCCATGAGTAGAGGTCGAGGATGTCAAACTCGTGCTCGTCGGTCGATTTGAGAGTGTAAGTGGTGTTGGCATTGAAGTCGAGCGTCGCGGCTGCTTTGGCGTTGACAGCGATGCGATTTTCGGCGGGTATGAGGCCGTATGCTGAGTATGTGCCAAGGATCGGGGCATCGACATAGGTGTCGAGCTCCCATGATGTGGCCTCGATCAGTACGGGCTCAAAGGGCATATAGAAAGCGTAAGAGTCGCAGTATAGGCCGCTTATCTCCTTGAGGCTCCAGAATGTGAAGCTTGGATTGTCGGAGTAGACCTTACCGGAATATTCACCGGTGATCTTGAATTCAGCGGCATAGCCCTTGTCGGTGCGGAGTATGAAGTGGACGATGCCGTCGGCCCATGCGCCACGCCAGTCGGCGGGCTTAGTGGGGTCGATCTGAGCTACGTCGTAGACGTCGGTATTGTTGCGCCAGTCGAGGAGCACTACTTCGGAGTTGTCGGCATGGATGGTGTCGAGCTGGTGTGCGAAGTAGGGCACGATGGGCGAATATTTGACTTCTGTGATGTCGTCGATGTCGCGTGACTTTGTGCCTGCGGCTGTGGTGACGGAGACAGAAGAATATCCTTCGCCGGCGGCTGACTTGCCGACGGTGATCTCCTGAACGTCACCTTTCATTACAGAGACGAACTTGCCGTCCTTGCCGTAGATGTCAAGACGGTCGCTGGCTACCTGAGCGAATGCAGAGCATGATGCGGCCATAATCAGGCCGAGTGTTAAAAGCTTCTTTTTCATCCCTTTGTTGCGATTTTAAATGCTACATTATTGACCTTGACGATGACGATGGGGGCTGTGAAGTCGGTCAGGTCGACTGTGAATGTGCCGGCTGCGGTCTGACGCATCAGCTGCATGCCCGACATGTTGTAGACTTCGACTACAGAGCCCTCGGGAAGGCCGTTGAAAGTGAGGTTGGTGCCGTCGATGACGGGAGCGGCTATGTCAGCGCCGATCTGGTCGATGCCGGCTGCTTCCTCCGTAGAGAAAGCGAATGATTTGATTGCTGCACATGCTATCTTGACATCCTTTTTGCCGCCGGTCACCAGCAGGGAGTCTCCTTCGAATGTGGCGGAGAGATTGTCAGCAAGATTGATCTTGACGCTTGAGCCATTGAGCAGGTTTACGTCGACCGAACGGTAAGCCCCGGCATAAGCGCACAGTGAGATCGCAGCTGTAGCAATGACTGTGTAGAAATGCTTCATGATTGGATAATAATTAGTTAGACTCCATAAAACCTAAAAACAATCGGGGTAAGCAATGCCGGAAGAGTGCATGAGGCTTTTTTGACCCGTAAAGCGGCGCCTCGGCAGGGAGTCTGTAACTGCTTTGGCATAAATCGCTACAAATTTAGCATAAAACAGTATTAATTGTAACATTTTGAAATAGCGTTAACTTATATTAACATCATTTTCCCAAAAAATTGTTTATTAGCGGAGCGATTAGCCTCTAAATTCTTATCTTTGCAATGCTAATGTAAAGAAAACTACTATGACAGAAGACGAAAGAAAGCGTCTGACGACCGACGAGAACGGCCTGATGACCTATGAATATATCGCCAACAATATCGAGACCTGCGACCGGGATATCGACGAGCTAATCGACAATATGATACGTGTCGATATGACCGGACAGTTTGTAGTCAGCGCCGCCCGCTATCTGGCCGCTGTCAATGCCATGGGGTATAAGGCTCAGATCGACCGCCTCGTAGCCGCAGCTATCGAGAAGGATCGCGAGCATAAGTATCTTCCCGACCTGCTGACAGGGATCTATGGCGCCGACTATGCCGACCGCGCCGACGAGCTCCGAAGCAGCGACGACAATTTCCGCCGTATCTACAAACGCTTATATCCGACCGGAATATGAAGTGGGGACTCGCATGCGCGCTGCTCCTGGCAATGGCGGGATGCGGCAATGGCGGAGCTTCGACGCTCCCGGCCGACAAAGAGAGTAAAAACAGTAAAGAATCATCTAATACACACCAGACCATGACTACAGAAAATAATGACATAATCGTAGATATCCAGACCACCAAAGGCACCGTCAAGGTGAAACTCTACGGCGACACCCCGGGCCATCGCGACAACTTTGTCAAGCTGGCTCGCGAGGGGGTCTATGAGGGTACGCTCTTCCATCGCGTCATCAAAGACTTCATGGTGCAGGCTGGTGACCCCGACTCCAAGACCGCCAAGCCCGGACAGATGCTCGGCAGCGGCGACTTAGGCTACACTCAGCCTGCTGAATTCGTCTATCCGAAACACTTTCACAAGAAGGGCGCCCTGGCTGCTGCCCGCACCGGCGACCAGGTCAACCCCGAGCGCCGCTCATCGGCATCGCAATTCTATATTGTGACCGGCAAGGTCTACAACGACTCTACTCTGAAGCAGATGGAGCGCCAGATGCAGATGCAGAAAGTGCAGGAAGCCTTCTATGCACTTCAGGATCAGTATCGCAGCAAGATCATGGAGCTCCGCCGCAACAAGGATCAGGCCGGACTCGACGCCCTGCGCGATCAGCTCGTCAAGGAGGCTGAGCAGACAGCCGCTTCGGCTCCCGTATTTACCGAAGAGCAGCGTCAGGCCTACACTACCGTAGGCGGCACTCCCCACCTCGACGGCCAGTACACCGTCTTCGGCGAAGTCATCGAGGGGATGGATATCATCGACGAGCTGCAGAAGGTGGCTACCGACCGCAACGACCGTCCTAACGAAGATATAAAGATACTGAAAGTCACCGTCGAAGCGTGATGGTAAGCGAAGTCACACACTTTACGCTCGACAATGGCCTGCGCGTCGTCCATCAGCAGGACGACTCCGTGGCCATGGCTACCCTCAATGTATTATATAATACGGGCGCGCGAGATGAGGACCCGGAGATGACCGGCATGGCCCACCTGATAGAGCACCTGATGTTCAGCGGGTCGGCCAATGTGCCCGACTATGACGGCGAGCTTCAGATGGCCGGCGGAGTGAGCAATGCGTGGACCAGCAATGACTTCACCAACTTCTATAGCGTGATCCCGGCTGTCAATGTCGAGACCGCATTCCGCCTCGAAAGCGACCGCATGCTTGCTCCCGCTATCTCGGAGGAGAATCTGAATGTGCAGCGGTCGGTGGTCATCGAGGAGTTCAAGCAGCAGTGTCTCAACCAGCCCTATGGCGACTTGTGGCACTCCCTGCGCCGGATGGCCTACAAGGTGCACCCCTACCGCTGGCCAGTGATCGGCATGACCCCGGAGCATCTGGAGCGTGTGAGCCGCGAGGATGTTGCCCGGTTCCTTGAGCGCAGATATGCGCCCGGCAATGCCGTGCTGGCTGTGACCGGAAATGTCTCTCTCGACGATACTGTCCGCATGGCCCGCAAGTGGATGGGGGAGATTCCGGCCCGCACCGTCACTCCCCACACCTATCAGCGCGAGCCGGAAGTCACCGCTCCGCGCTTTGCAGAGGTCACAGGCAATGTGCCCCAGACGGCTATTGTCGCTTGCTGGCCCATGGATCGCTATGGGACTCAGGGATATCGCAGTGCTGATGCGCTGACCGACATACTCTCCAACGGCGAGTCGTCGCGATTCTACCGCAACCTGCTTGTCGGCACCGACCTCTTCAGCGATGTCGATGCCTCGATAATGGGCTCCGAAGATGAGGGGCTGCTGATGGTCAAGGCGATGCTGCGTGAGAATGGTGCGCAAGCCGAGGCTGCCGCTATGCGAGCCATTGATGATGAGATCGCACGTCTGAAGGATTCGGGAGTCACTCAGCATGAGCTCGACAGGGCAGCCAACAAGTTTGAGTCCAACCATCTTTTCTCTAACCTCCACTTCTCGCAGCGTGCGCAGACCCTCGCCGCCGATACTCTCCATGACGAACCTTACGGATCGCAGGCTGCTGTCTACCGTGAGCTGACCACCTCCGACCTCGAGTCAACCGCGCGCGATCTCCTCGTGCCTGAAAAGAAAATGACCCTCATCTATCGCCCCGCCAATGGCTGACAACTATCTTGAAAAGCGAATGGAGGAGCATCTCCGCCGTCAGGCTGCCGCAAAGGCTCCGACCCCTCGCAGACAGTCGCTGCGTGCCGGTGAAGTAGTGATCAAGTATCCGCCGATGAGGGTGGTGGTCATCGACGGTTGCACCCACTGCGGCCAAACTCTGATCCATGCCCTGAGGTCGCTCGGCTGCCGAGTGGCCTTTACGGATCCTGATGCAGCGGCTGGCCGCCGGCTCGAGCAAGCCGAGGGAGCGCAGTATCATCCCGGAGCCGACGCTCCGACAGTAGTGGCGCGCCTGACCGATAGCGGTGACCGCCCGGAAGCGGTCATTGCTCTTGCGGATAGAGAGTTGCGCTTTTCGGATGGACAGACGGTAGCTATCCCCGACGGTTGCACCGACCCGGATGCATTCGCGTCATTCTGCTGCTATACGCTCCACCCGACGGCCGCCTGGATGCGCCGGTGACCACCCAAACTCGACTAAGCACACAATCAAATATCACACTTAACTACTTGTTATCATGAAACATCTCAGATCCATCATCGCAGGCCTCGTGGCCCTCCTCGCTATCGCAGTCGCTCCCACGACGACCGCTCAGAAGCTCACACCAGAACAGATGGTGATGGCAGTCGAGGCCTTCAACAAGCAATTGCCTATGGAGATAGCCGAAGGGATATCAATCGACAAGATGGAGGTCAACGACGAGTCTACTCTGCTGACTATCACCTTTAAGACTAATCCTAAAAAGATGGGTATCACCCTCGAAGAAGCTATGGCGGAGATCGGCTCGGGCGATATTCACGAATTCCTGGGCGACGATGCCGAGGAACTCTTCAAAGTGTTTGACTGCGACATAGATATCGTCATCGAATTTCCCGACAAGAGCTCAAAGACCGTCAGCCTGAAACGAAAGTAAGCTCCCGGACTTGGAATCAGGTCTTGTGACCGGCTCTTAGTGCGATTTTTGGGCCATACCTTTTTGTATTGGCCTAAAAAGTCGTAACTTTGCGGCGTTTTTTTAGGTAAAAATTCCAACAGGTAACTTACAGAACAAATGAGTTTGCTCGGAAAGGTCGATTTCAGACCGAAATTATTCTCATCGCTCCGCCATTATTCGGGGGCGACATTCAAGGATGACCTCATAGCAGGTATAGTAGTCGGTATAGTAGCGCTCCCGCTGGCGATCGCGTTTGCAATAGCGAGCGGAGTCAGCCCCACAGTGGGTCTGATCACAGCCATCATCGGTGGCTTCATGGTGTCAGCCTTCGGCGGGTGCACCGTGCAGATCGGCGGCCCGACAGGCGCTTTCATCGTTATTGTCTATGGCATTATAGCCGCCCACGGCCTCGAGGGGCTTGCTATAGCGACATTCATGGCAGGCATTATCCTCGTCCTGCTCGGTGTCTTCAAGCTCGGTACGGTCATCAAGTTCATCCCGTATCCGATTGTCGTGGGCTTCACGGCCGGTATTGCGCTCACGATCTTCTCAACCCAGATGAATGACTTCTTCGGTCTGGGTCTGAAAGGGGTTCCGAGCGAGTTTATCCCGAAGTGGGGTGTCTATTTCCGCAATTTCAGCCATGTCGATCTGCCGAGTCTGATCGTAGGCGTCGCTTCGCTGATTATCATCATCCTGACCCCGCGTATATCCAAGAAGCTACCCGGAGCGCTGATCTCCATCGTAGTAATGACTGTTCTGGTCTTCGTGATGAACAAGTTTACTGCCTTCTTCAGCGGCGTTGAGACCATCGGCGGTCGCTTCGGCAATCTCCCGACCGACCTCCCCGCCCCCCACGGCTTCGAGCTCAATATGGCGACTATCAACAACTTGCTCCCCTCGGCGTTTACCATCGCCATCTTAGGCGCTATCGAGTCGCTGCTCTCGGCAACAGTGGCCGACGGTGTGACCGGATCGCGTACCAACTCCAACACCGAGCTTATCGGTCAGGGCATGGCCAATATCGTTGTGCCGATGTTTGGCGGTATCCCCGTGACCGGAGCCATCGCCCGCACTATGACCAATATCACCAACGGCGGTCGCACCCCCGTGGCCGGCATTGTCCATGCAGTCGTCCTGCTGCTGATCTTCCTCTTCCTGATGCCTCTGATTAATCTTGTGCCTATGGCCTGTCTGGCAGCCGTACTTATAGTCGTAGCCTACAATATGAGCGGATGGCGCACAGTGGTCGGCATCTTCAAGAATCCTAAGAGCGATGTCGCCGTGCTCATCGTGACCTTCCTGCTGACTGTGATCTTTGACCTCACTATCGCTATCGAGATCGGTCTGCTTCTGGCTGTCGTACTCTTCCTGCGCCGCGTCATGGAGAATACGGCTGTCAGAGTCTATGGCGAACAGCTTGATGCAGCCGATGGCACCGACATGTCGCAGCATGAGGTGCTTGACGTCAAGCCCGGCGTTTCGGTCTATGAGATCGACGGCCCGTTCTTCTTCGGTGTCGCTACTAAGTTCGATGATATGATGCGCACGACAGTCGGCAATGTCAAGCCTAAAGTCCGCATCATACGCATGCGTAAGGTCCCGTTTATCGATTCTACCGGTCTGCACAACCTTGAGATTCTCGTCAATTCGTCAATGTCGGAGGGTATCGACATCGTGCTCTCGGGAGTTCAGCCCAACGTCAAGGAGACCCTGATGCACGCCGGCTTCGACAGACTGATCCCCGCCGACCACATCTGCGACCATATCACAACCGCCGTCAAGATGGCAAATGCAGTCGTCGAAAAAGACTGATCAGTCCGTACTAAAAATAAGAAGCGCGCTCCCGGCTATAGCCGTGGGCGCGCTTCTTATATCATTATTTGGCTTGATTTATTCCTTTGCCTTGCGGAGTTTCGTGTCGATCAGCAAGCTGGCGTGGATCATGGTCGCCTCCATCAGTTCGAGGGGGCGATATGAAGAGTATATCTGGCTTGGATCGACCGAACGGCCATCGCCAAGGGTATATGGCGCTTGGTTGTACCAGTCGATAAACGTTTCCATCTCTTCTTCATGGGCAGCATACCATTCATCAAATTCTTCAGTAAAAACCGGTTCAAATAAGAAGTAGTTGTAGGCCTCCCAATGACCTGCATCAATTATCTTCTTTTGAAATTCAAAAAGATACATGCCGTTACCGTACAGATTGTCAGTCAGCGAATAGTAGGCTTCGAGAGCGCCACGACGCAGCTCTATCAGCTGGGGGAGTGACGCGGTGAAGGGTCGTTTTTCAAGATACATTTTCAGCAATGGCTGAGAGATGATTCCCTCGTAGACGCCGGGGAATGCAAGGTATGTAGTCTTCGTTTTTTCATCGATGGTTATATTGCGCGTCGGTACAAGTTTTACAGATACGCGTGTGCTGTCTCCATCGAGGTTGATTGTGATCGCGTCCCTGAGGCAATCTACTATTTTCCCTGCCATAACGGCGTGTCGATTGTTGTTGGATGGAGCCAGCAGTATCTCTGACTCGGCGTAGACCAGCCCCCATGGACGACCCATTTCTGAAGCAAGATAGAGCATGGATGCCTGGAAATAGTTGGAAGCGAAGTTGGGGTCGACGATAATTCCTTTGTTGTAGTATTCGAGAGCCTTGTTGTAGTCTTTGTCGAGATTGCTGAGGTTGCCGAGCTCGAGATAAAGTTTTCCGCTTTTGGGGAAGTGTTTCAGACCTTCATTATATATTTCGGCAGCTTTCTTGCGTTCACCTGTAAAATCATATGAGTTCCCTACAAGCTGATAGGCAATCTCTTCTACATCCTTATGTTTCAGGATTTGTTTTTGAGCTTTAATTACTTCATCATATCGATGGAGAGAGTAGAGTGCAAACAAGCGCTCATACTGTATGAGGTAGTTTTTGGGGTATTTCTTTGCTAACCGGTCAAAATCTGTGAGAGCCGATTCTGCCATGCCTCCATCGACGAGTTCGATAGCATTATTTAGAAGCTGACGGTCAGTGTCGCTCAGGCGGCTGAGGCTATTGTCCTCGGATGATGTTGCAAATCCCGCGAGGGAGCTTGTCATGATCAGCAGCACGACGATCAGGATTCGATTGCAGGTAGTCATGTTCGTAAGGATTTTGTTGAGAGATATGTGCAAATATACGACTTTCACTGATTTATTTGCTCTACGCTGTAAAAAAAATCGAGGGCGTGTCCGGCTGCTGTCGGCACGCCCTCACGTCTGGTATATAAATGAGGATTAGGGGGTATTATTCTTCGTCGCTCTTGGTGTACTGATGGTCGTAGATCTTGGCTTCAAGGAGTGATGCCTGCTGAACGCCTACAGTGCGCCAAACTGCTTCGCCGTTTTTGAAGAGGATCAGTGTGGGTACTGACTGCACGCGATAACGCTCGGCGAGTTGCTGGTTCTGGTCGATGTCGACCTTGATGATGGTGGCTTTGTCGCCTACTTTCTGTTTTACTTCCTCAAGGATAGGAGCCTGCATCTTACAGGGACCGCACCATGTTGCGAAGAAGTCTACGAGGGTAGGGGTGTTGCTTTTGATGATTTCGTCAAAGTTGTTCATAGTAGTATAGGTTTATAAGTTATTTCGATTCTTTTGATGCCTATATAACAAGGACGAGCCTCAAATTGTTGAGGCTCATCGGCAGGTATATCGTTATTCTGTTAAGCGAAGAGGAGTATGAGCGCCTGGGCGGCTACAACTCGGAGGAACATTGTCAGCGGGTAGACTGTGGAGTAGGCTACGGCGGGCATGTCGGAGCTTGTAGAGTTGGCTCCGTAGGCCAGTGCCGGTGGGTCGGTGTAGGAGCCTGAGAGCAAGCCCATGATGGTGAGGTAATTGAATTTGTAGCATCCGCGGGCTATGAATCCTACTACGAGCAGCGGGATGAAGGTGATGATGAAGCCCCAGATGACCCACCACATACCGGTCGGGTTGAACACTGTGTCGGCGAAGCCCTTACCGGCCGAGATGCCGACCGAGGCGAGGAATAGGCAGATGCCAAGCTCGCGGAGCATCAGCGAAGCGGATGATGAGGTGTAGGTGACAAGTTTTAGTTTATATCCGAATCGGCTCAGGAGGATAGCCACTACGAGGGGGCCTCCGGCGAGTCCGAGCTTCATGCCGAATCCTACGTTGATCGAGCCGAGGATGATACCGAGCATGATGCCGATGAAGATTGTTATCAGGTTAGGCTGATTGAGGCGCTTCATCGAGTTGCCCATCTTGTCGGCAAGGCGGTTGATGTCGTTGATGTCGCCTACGACGGTGATGCGGTCGCCCATCTGCAGGCGGAGGTTGGGCTCGGCCAGTAGGTCTACACCGGCACGGTTGACGCGGGTCGCATTGAGGTTGTAGCCGTTGTGGAGTCGGAGCGAACCGATTTCGACACCGTTATATTTGCTTTTGGTGATGACGATGCGGCGTGAGACTACGTTGTGGGCATTGTCTTCTTCGGCCCATTCCATCTCGACTTCCGGGCCGATCATCGCCAGGAATCGCTGCTCGTCGGCTGCCGAGAGGACGATGCGAAGCAGGTCGCCTTCATGTACTACTGTCTCAGCCAACGGGATGGTGATGTCGCCCGAGGGGTGCTTGATGCGCGAGATGACATAGTTGCAGTTGATGATGTCGTGGAGCTCGCTGAGGTCGCGTCCTTCGATGAGTTTGTTGGTGACTTTGAAGGTCTTGATCAGAGGCTTGAGCTGGCTCGACTCACGCTCCTTCTCGATCTGGTCGATCTCATGGTCGACTTTGATGCGGAACACGGCTTTGATGATGAGCATCGCGGCTATGATGCCGATAACGCCGAGGGGGTAAGCGGCGGCGTAGCCCATCGACATGGTGTTGATAGCTTCAGGGTCGTTGACCGTCTGCTGGGCTGCTGCCAGACCGGGGGTGTTGGTCACGGCACCCGACATGACGCCGACGAGCGACGCAATCGATGTCTTGCCTCCCTGGACGAAGTAGATCAGGATGACGATGCCGACGTTGAGCGCTATGCCGAGCACGGCGAGCATATTGAGCTTGATGCCTCCGGTCTTGAAAGCGGAGAAGAAGCCTGGACCCACCTGAAGGCCGATTGCGAAGATGAAGAGGATGAGTCCGAACTCTCTGACGAACTTCAGTACCTCGGGGTTGACGACATATCCGAAGTGTCCCATCAGGATGCCGACAAAAAGCACGAAGGTCACGCCCAGTGAGATGCCGAATGCTTTCAGTTTGCCGAGAAATATACCTGCGGCGATTACGAACGAGTATAAAATCAAGGTGTTGGGGAGGGCTTCACTGCCCGGCCCGAGTAAGTCTGTGATAAAATCCATAGAAATTGTGCCTTTTGCGGTGCAAAGGTACTCATTTTTTTTGTAAAAATCGTCTAATGTGGAAAAAGTGCATCAAATAGTGTCATATTGTAACAAAAAGGAGACCGGGTCACCATTGGCGGCGATCCGGTCTCTGAAATCTGTCGGTTACTGAGTCTATCAGCGAACGAGGACTTTGACTCCGGCGACTACATATACGCCGGGAGCTACATTGAATATCATCTGCTCGCCGTGGCTGAGCTCTGTGGCGATGAGTGTGCCGTTGATAGCATATACGCTCACGCTCACTCCGGCTTCAGCTTCTACGTAGATTGCGCATGCGCCTGTTGTCACTTTCACGGCTGCTGTGGCTTCAACTGCTGAGATTGATGACCACTCTACGACGAAGTCTTTTGTGTCAGCCTTAGATTCGAAGGCATATTCTTTCTCGGAAGCGAGTGTCTCGCCGCCTACTTTGACGTCGATGTCGTATTTGTCGCTCAGCTCGGGGACGGTGACGGTGTATTTGCCGTCTGCGTCAGCCTGGGCTGTGTAGCTTTTGCCACCGGCGGTGAGTGTCACTTCGATCTTGGCAGTGGGAGCTGCGCCTGCTGCTGAGAGCACTGTGCCTGAGAGGGTGGCGGTGCGGTCGGTGTAGACGAGTGTCAGGTCGCGGCCGGCATCGGCAGCGTCGAGGGTGATGTCGCTGACAGTTACGGTGTCAAATCCGTCGGCAGCGGCCATGAAGGTGTAGGTCAGTGAAAGCTTGTCGATTTCGAGGGCGTACTTGCCATCAGCGCCGGTGGTAGTGCTGAATGCTACGTCGCCTGAGGTGTAGCTGATTGTCGCGCCATCGACGGGTGCGCCGAACTCGTCGGTCACGGTGCCTGTGGCAGCTACGGGAGCCCAGTCGACGGTGAAGTGCTTGGTGTCAACCTTAGATGCGAAGTTGTATTCGGCAGTGGTGTGATAGGTAGCGCCGCCGATTTTCACTTCAATAGCGTAGGTGTGAGCCAGCTCGGCTACGGTCAGAGAGTATTTGCCGTCGGCATCGGTCTCGGTAGCGTGGGTCTTTTCGCCGGCGGTGAGGATCACCTCAACCTTGTCGGTGGGAGCGGTGCCATTGGCTGAGAGTACAGTGCCGGAGAGGGTAGCGGTGCGGTCAGCAAATCTGAGCGTTACGTCGCTGACAGCCTCCGGTTCGGTCTCTACATCGAAGGTGACATCATCCTTGGTGTATGTCTCGTAGTCGTCAGATTCGGCCTTGGCTGTGAATGTGTAGGTCAGATCGACGTTGGCGATGTTCATCGAGTAGTTGCCCTTGGCGTCGGTCACGCTGCTGTAGAGGACATCGTCGGAGGTGTAGCTTACGTTGACGTTTTCAACTGGGGTGCCGAACTCGTCGGTCACGCAACCCTTGGCTACGACAACATCCTTGGCAACGCTGAAGAAGGTGACGGGGAAACCGGCGCGGTAGACGCTCCACGACGGCTCGTCGTCAAGGTCTTCGGCATACTCTTTCTTATTTTCAATCACGCGATTGTCGAAAATGTCGTTCCAATAGTCATATACGCTATTGTCTACGCAGAAGAAGACGTGATGTTTATCCTGCCCCTCGACTACGTCTGTCTGCTCGATCATGATGCGGATAGATTTGCCTTCATAGGTGAATGGAACGGAGAATGGTACTAAGAATGTGGGTTCGTACGTCTTGGTCGCGTTGTCGCCTACAGCGGGGAATGTGTAGACTTTGTCAAATACGAGGGTCATATCCTCTTTCTCCGCGGGAACGATATCATTCGGGTCAAAGGCATCGACGTCAGTATTCTGAATCCATACCTTGACGTTCTTGGTTACTTCCGAGTCGCTGTAGCCGATGAACTTGAATCCGGTGATCTTGACACCCTCGTCCATTCCCAGCTGATCAGCGCGATAGATTATCTGACTTTGTGCATTGTAGTAGGTGTTGAGCGGATCGGATGTAGTGATCTTGATGTCGCCTACCTGATAAGATGCTTCAGCCTTTTCGGGCCCGACGGTGAACTCAAATTCGCCGAGATTGACGCGGTCGGTTCCTGACAGGAATACGAACTGTCCTTTATATGCGCCCTCGGCGTGGGGGGTGTAGCGGAGTTCGAAGGGTGTGTCGGCTCCCTGAGCGAGTTCGGGTGTTTCTGTAGCCTCGGCTACCTTCTCACCATTGACTTCGAGGATTACGGAGTAGTCGCTCTCGGCCTTGGCGCTGAGGTTGCGGAGGGTGACGTTGGTGATGAAGCGGGTGTTGACTTCAGCTGCCGAGGGGATTGCAGTGTTGACTACGTAGAGGTCGTGTGCGATGTCGACCAGCTTACCGCCATGGATGTTGTCAAGGCGTACGGCACCGGCTTCGAACTGTACATAGCACTCGCCGGCAGGAACGTCGACGCTGTGGAGTGAGAATTCGTATGTGCCGTAGCCCTGACCGGTAGGCTTGTCGACATTGAAGTGCTCATTGTCGTCATTCGTGGATGCGGTGATGGTTTTGGCCAGAGTCCAGTTGGAGCGGTCGGTAGAGGTGTAGACTTTCAGGACTGAGCCGGTATTGTCGGACTTGGAGGCCATGAAATAGAGCTTCTCGCCCTCTTTGAATGAAAGGAGCGGAGTGCTGAAGCGGTCGGCATAGGTGCTTGACGATGTGCACTGAATGTATTTCGTGTCGGCAAGCGTCTTGAGAGCGGTTACAGGCTCGGTGATTGTCCAGTTTTTTCCGATGACCATTCCTTCGGGCTGTCCTTCGCCCTCGAAGTCCTCGGCATAATCACCTTCTGAGGTGACGAGGCCCTGGAGTGTATATGAGAAGTCGTCGATGTCTGTTGCTACAAATGTCATTGTGCCTTTTTTCAGACCGGCATCACCGCTGAGGGCGATGGTGATATCCTTTTTGCCTTTGGGCTCGAGGGTGAATGAGGTGACATCAGCCGTGAATCCCTCAGGCATGGAGATTTCGGTCACTTCGAGTGGAGCGGTACCGTAGTTCCACATGCAGAGTGTGCGCGATGTGCCTGCTGCCCCTGCGCCGATAGTGATCACGTCGGTGATGTTGACATCGCTGTTGTTGCTCTGGTTGGCTGAGTTGGCAGCGTCAAACATGAACTTGGGAGATGGGAGATAGGGGATTACCTTGAAGGAGCCGAGTGAGACTTCGTGGGTGCCGGTCTTCTCGTGGGTGAGGACTACGACATAGGTGTCGCTGTATGTACCGGCGATGACAGGCACTCCGGTCATCGTGAAGTCCTTGCTGACTGAGGTGCCGCAGGGGATTCCCTCTGTAATCTTGCCGGAGCCGAACAGCTCGTAATTGGCTGTCTGGTTTTTCAGCTCTATAGTGAAGCCCTCCTCAGATTCGGGGAAATCGATGTCGCCATTGTTTTCGACAGTGACGTTAAACTTGAATGTGACCTTGCCTTCGGAGTCAGCCTCGAGATTGGTGGTCATCTCCTTGTCCTTGGTGACGGTGGCTGAGAGCGACGGGCGATAAAGTACGTTGGCTGTTTCGGCTGTGAATTCGTCGATGTCGAGGTTGTGAACGCGGATGCCGAGGTAGGTACCTTCGGGGACATCGTTGATGGTGACCTTTGTCCACTCGGTCACGTCCATGTCGGCGATTATATTTTTATCGGTGCCTTCGAGCATTTTGAAGTCGCTCGATGAAGTGGGTATCTTTGTGATATCAGCGATATTATAGATTGTCAGCGTGGGGTCAATGCCGTGTTTACGCACCCAAAGGCTGACCTCGCCTGTCACTGCCGGGGTGATGAGCAGGTCATTATACCCGTAACTTTTTGAATAGCTGTAATAAGAGTTGAGATACTGGTTGATGGTGATATATCCGCCTGAGTGGCCTCCTTCTTCAGTGGCAGTCATAGTGGCAGATGAATAGCCTGAAGCTCCGCCGCGCAGCCAGCCTTTGGGGCGGATGCCGGCGTTTTCAAACTGCTCGACGTAGGGGGTCAGCACTTCGGCCGATGCCGACAAGGCTGATGCCGCAGCCACGAGGGCAGCAAAGAGTAATCTTTTTTTCATATGATAATGGTTTGAGTTGATAATTGTACTTATTGAATTGTCAGTCAGTTGAAAATGTAAGGGGCGGGAAGTTGTGATAGCAGTCAGCTCCCCGCCCGCTTGAGTTGTAAGTATGGGGATTATTTTACAAGTACTTTGTGAGCGGCTCCGTCGGTCGAGGCTACGATGTAGAGTCCGGGAGCTACGTTGACGGTGGCCTGCATGGCAGCTGTGCGGCCTACAGTGCGCCCGGTGATGTCGGTGACTACGATCTCCCGTCCGGCAGGATTGTCGATGGTGATTGCTCCGGCTGAGGTGGTCACTGTGAAGGGGGCAGCGTCGGTGGCTACGGTGTCGACTCCGCTCATCTCCACGTCGGGCACGCTCTGAGTGTCAGACCATTCGCTGAGCACATAGACAGGTATCATCGAGGCTCCGGGGCGCAGGCGGGCTGCCATCAGGGCGAATGAGTAGCTGTCGCCGCGCTTGCGGTCGATAGTGGGGCAGTAGTAGGTGGGCGCGTCGAGGCCGTCCTTGATCTCGTTGTAGTGGTAGAGGCTGCGCTGCACGGCATCCTTGGGCAGATTGACCGAAATCTTCAGGTTGTCCATGAAGAGCCATCCGCCATCGGTGGTCCCGATAGAGAAGCGCACGAGACCCGGCTTGATCTTATATTGCACCTTAACATGGGTCCAGTCCTTGCCGATGTTCTGCTTGACCTCGCCTCCGGCTCCGAGAGTCCACTGGCTCTGGCCGTCGACTACGCCGGGCACGGCGATCTGGATATAGGGGCGAACGTCGGCATCGAGGGTGGCGAAGTCAGCTTCGATCGTGATCTCGCCGGTCGACTGGCCGATGGTCATCACGGGCGATAGCAGCTCGCCATAGTATTCGGTGCCATAGCTTGAGACATAGTTGTGCAGGGCGATACCGCCGTCGATGACCCCACCTTCATACATCACCCAGTTGGCGCGTGACATGCCGTATTCGTCCATGTCGTACATGCCTATGGCGTTGACATAGGGATTGCCGATCGAGCCTTCGCTGTCGATATTGTCAAATGACTCATCGAGCAGGTCGTAGGTCTCGTCCTTAAGAGCCGTATGGTCGAGGATGGCCTGGAATCCATAGCCCTCAGCGTTGTAGACGGGATCCCATGAGACGCGGAATCCGTCGGCAGTCACATCGCTGACCTTGATGCCGTCAGGCACAGTCAGGTCGAGCACTTCGACGAGCTGCGACTCCTCGCTCTTGGCTCCCGAGGGGGCGACGGCGCGTATATAATAGTAGTAGACCTTGTCGCGGTTGAGACCCGAGAGGTGGTAAGATGTCTCCTTGACGACTTTGTCGCGGGCTACATATTTGTAGTCGGGGAGCTGGTCGTCAGTGCCTTCGCGGCGAATGTAGAAGCAGTTGAAGATATAGTGGTCGGCGCCCTCCACTTCTGTCCAGTTGGCTGTGAAACTGTCGCCGGTAAACTCTGTCCATTTCAGCGCTTTGGGAGCCTCGATATCAGCCTTATACTGCTCGATCTTGATGTCGTCGATCAGCAGCGGGAGTGATTCGGCATAGATCTGGATGACAGCATTTTCGGGGCACTCGGTCAGTGTGACATCGACATTGGTCCACTGGAAGCCGTTGACATAGAATGTCTGCTCGGTGCCTGTGGCCGGCAGGAAGTCGGTCTCGGCCACCCAGCGCACGGTGATTTCGTCATACTCCTGACCCGGCAGCAGTCTGGCGCGGAATGATAGGTAGGCGGTGCCCTGGTCGCGGTGCAGGTCGAGCTCCGGAGTCTCGAGCTGGCCGGTCATCTTGGTGCCTGTCACAGGGTCGGTATAGTAGCCCAGGCAGACAGCGCCGGCTGCGGGCATCACAGCGCGGCCACCCCAGCCGGGGGTGTGGGTATAGCTTGAGGGGATCTGATTGTTGGAGTCGTTGATGTATTCGTTGGCCGGATCTTCTTCAGCGCCTCCGGTCACGAGTGAGAAGTCCTCTTCGAGGACTACGGTGTAGGTGCGCCCGTCGTCGGGGACAGCCTTGATCGATGTTGAGGGGGTCTCTGCAGTTGCTATTGCATTTCTGAAGGACTTTTCGAGCGGGATATACTTCCCGGGCAGAGTGTCGGCCGAGGCTACAAGGCCAATTGTAGTCAGCGCTACGGTCAACAGGCTTTTGTAAGATGTCATGATTTTATGATGGATTGAATTGTTTATTGGAAATTGTAAGATGCTTTAGACTTTGATGCTACACTGCTGATTGTGATGATAACCTATAACTAAACTTTTTAACATGTGTGCAAATGTATAAGTAAATATCCTTACCTGCAAGAAGATTTCATAAAAATTGCAAATTTATGTGGAAATTGTAATCAAGAACCCGATTTTATTGTCATAATTTCGGCTCGTGAGTGGATAAGTGCTAAAATTATTCATATAATTCGGCTTTTCGAGGCCCATGGCAGCTCAATCGCGTGCTATTATATATAATAATGTGTATTACTCTCTAATAAGAAAATTATGATATAATGCGCATGATTAACAATAATTAACAAAATATTTGCTTCAGTGTTCCGACTAACTGCTACTTTTGTAAAAAACTATTAAATATTTAATAGTGTAGAGCCCCTTTAGAGATTCAGGATAGATGCCTCAGAAGACTTCTATCACCATGAAATAAATAGTAAATCAATCATTTAGTAACCTTAAATCCATTTTCTATGCGCGCTAAAAGCGAAAAATGTACGAAGAGCATAATCGGGCGTATCCAGTCAGTTCTGGTAGCGCTTTCTATGCTTCTTGTGTGCTCCTTTACAGTAGCGGCTCAGACGCAGGTGACAGGTGTCGTGACAGATGAGTCAGGCGAACCGCTTGCGGGTGTATCCGTTCTTGTCAAAGGCAGCAGTGTCGGCACTTCGACCAATATTGATGGTGAATATGCCTTGAATGCTCCGGCAGAGGCTACGCTGACGTTCACATACGTCGGAATGGCTCCCGCTAAATTCCAACTCGCTCCCGGACAGACCAAACTCAATGTGGTCATGAAGGAAGATGTTACCAATCTCGATGAAGTAGTCGTAGTAGGCTACGGTCAGCAGAAGAAGATCACAATGACAGGTGCTGTATCTCAGGTAAGTTCCAAGGATATTACCAAGACTGTCGGTACCAATCTGTCGCAGTCGCTCGTCGGTAAGCTCCCCGGCATGATCACCATGCAGAGCAACGGCCGCCCCGGCAATGACGGTGTGTCGCTCCTCGTGCGCGGCTATTCATCTTATAATGATGCCGGCACAGTGCTCGTGATCGTCGACGGCGTCGAGCGCGGCTCTGACGGTCTTGCCTCGATCGACCCCAACGAAGTAGAGTCAATCTCTGTCCTCAAGGATGCTGCTTCTTGCGCCATCTACGGTATGAAGGCTTCCAATGGCGTTATCATCATCACCACCAAGCGTGGTGCCGAGGGTAAGGCTACCATCAACTACCGTGGAACTGTGACTCTCAACCGTCCCACCGGTCTCCCCAAGATGATGAATGGTCTGCAGTACATGCAGTGGTACAACCTCGCTCAGACCCTCGACGGCGTCGATCCCGAGAATGTACACTTCACCCCCGACATGCTCGCTGCTGTCAACAACGGTGACATCACCGACGGCATCGAAGACACCGACTGGACCTCTACAATGAAAAAGACCACTCTGAACACTCAGCACAACCTGACTATCAGCGGTGGTACTACCAATGCCCACTACTTCCTCTCAGGTGGCTTCCTGAAGCAGAACGGTACCCTCGAGGGCCAGAGCTATCAGCGCGGCAACTTCCGCTCCAACGTCGACGCCAAGATCGCTGACATGTTTGATATCCAGTTCAATGCAGCCGGTATCGTAGCTGACTCTCACTATCCCTCAGGCCAGACTTATGCTACCACCTATGGTGGCTATTCGCTTGAGAACCAGATGCTCTACTCAGCTCCCTACGTTCCCAAGGTCTACTACAACGCCAACAATCCCGACGATCCCAACAACGGCATGCCCACCTCAGGCTTCCGTAACACCGGCCACAACCCCGAGTATGCCGCCGGCCACTCAGGCTTCATGGACAGCCGCCGTGTGACTATCAACACCGCCGGCCGTGTAGACTGGAACGCTCCCTTCCTCAAAGGCTTCAAGGCATCGTTCTTCTTCAGCTGGGACTGGTATGACCTCCAGAGCAAGACATTCGCTTACGGCTACAACGTAATGTCATGGAACCCCTCCACAAAGGCTTACTCTAAGCTGCTTGCCCCCAACCTCCTTGAGGATGGTAACATGAGTATCGGCGACCAGAAGCAGCAGAAAGTCGTGATCCGCCCCTCGATCAGCTATAACAATAAGTTTGGCCGCCACGAGGTCAGCGCCCTCTTCCTCTATGAGCAGACTAAAATCAAGAGCTCAAGAATGGGTGCCAGCCGTCGCGATTTCGCCCTCTTCGATCTGCCCTACCTCTCGTTCGGCCAGACCAACGACAGCAATGTCAACAACGCCAACAACGAAAGCGCCGGCAAATCAGCATCTGAAGGCTTCGCCGGTCGCATAAGCTATAACTACGACGAGAAATACCTCGCTGACGTTTCATTCCGTTATGACGGCTCTTATCTCTTTGCTCCCGGCAAGCGCTGGGGCTTCTTCCCCTCGGTATCAGCCGGCTGGGTAGTGTCTCGCGAAGACTGGTTCAAGGAGTGGACCGACAAAATCGACTTCCTCAAGATCCGTGGATCAATCGGTAAGACCGGTAATGACAATGTGACCGCATGGCTCTATCGCCAGCAGTATCTCGCATCATTAGGCACAGCCGCTTTCGGTACGACTCCCGCTACCGGCACCACACTGTCGCCCACAAATGTCTACCTCCAGAGCGACCTGACATGGGAAAAGACCAACTCTTATGATATCGGTTTCGAACTCACCATGTGGAATGGCCTCCTCGGTGTCGAATTCGACTACTTCTACAAGTACACCTACGACATCCTCACAGGCGTCGGTTCAGCCTACGCTCCCTCTCTTGCCGGCAACTATCCCTCAATCGACAACAAGGGTGAGTTTGACAACCGCGGTCTTGAGCTCGTGCTTCGCCACACCAACCGCGTAGGTAAAGTCAACTACAACATCAATGCCAACGTAACCTGGGCACACAACCGCATCCTTAGCCGCACTGAGAGCGCCGGCGTACTTCCCTGGCAGAGCCGCCTCGGATCGTCAATCGGCGACGTATGGGGCTTCAAGACAGCCGGTCTCTATCAGACACAGGAGCAGCTCGACAATATGCCCAAACCCATCGGCCAGACACCCCGCCTCGGTGACATCATTTATGTCGACATCAACGGCGACGGCAAGATCACATCTGAAGACCAGGTGAAGATCGCCCGCAACCAGATCCCTGAAATGATGTTCGCCCTCAATGCCGAGGCAAGCTGGAACGGCTTTGACTTCTCACTCCAGCTGCAGGGCGCGGCTCTCGCCAGCAAGATGCTCGGCTCAGGCGTATCCGACATGTGCCCGCTGACACGCCCCTGGTATGGCAACTGGGACAACTCACCCCTCTACCTCGTGGAAGGCTCATGGCGTCCTGACAACCCCAACGCGGAGTATCCCCGCCTGTCAGTAGCCGGCAACGCTCAGAATGGCTACATCTCCGACTTCTGGAAACGCAACGGCGCTTACCTGCGACTCAAGAACCTCACCATCGGCTACACCATCCCGACCAAGCTGACCAAGAAGGCCGGAATGAGCAATGTACGCTTCTTCGCTTCTGGCGTAAACCTCTTCACCATCACCGATTTCAAATATCTTGATCCCGAAGGTGGCAACTACGCATGGGCTTTCTACCCGCAGCAGCGCACCTTCACATTTGGTCTTGACCTCTCTTTCTAAATGTCAGTCAACCATAAATCTAAGAAAACGATATGAAAAAATATATATTAGGACTAATTGCCTCGGCAGCTATCGCTCTCCCGGCCTGTGATACCCTCGACGTGGATCCTACCGGCTATTACAGTGAGAACGTAGCCTACGCCTCTGTAGACAACCTTGACATGACCGTCAAGAATTTCTACGGCATGTTCCATGCTTTTGCCGACATCGAGACCGGTAAAGGACTCACCTCTATCACCGATGGTGCCACTGACCTCCTGAAAGGGTCTTGGTACAATGTGGATGGCGGCGCTTTCAATAAGATGTTCTTCCAGGACAACTATATCACCGTGACAGGTGGCGACTTCCGCTCCAACTGGAGCTCGATGTACAATTACATCCGTCTGCTCAATCAGTTCCTCTGGGACTACGAGCGCGGCATGATCAAGCTCCCCGAAAGCGACGTGAAAGCCCGTATCGCCGAGGCACGCTTCCTGCGCGCACTCGCCTATCAGGAACTCATCCAGCGTCATGGCGGCGTAATCCTGCGCCTCGTCGACGGCGGTGTCGATGACCACAACAAAAACAACAAGGCCCGCTCTACCGAAGCAGAAAGCTGGGACTTCGTCATCAACGAGTACACCGAAATCGCCGATATGCTCCCCACAGAGTGGCCCTCAGCCGATGCAGGCCGTATCACAAAAGGCGCCGCCCTCGGCTTCAAGGCCCGCGCTGCCCTCTACGCCAAGCGTTGGGACGACGCTATCGCGGCATCTGATGAGCTCTTCGCCCTCAACAAGTATAGCCTTATGCCAGGCTCGACAGCCGCTCAGTATGAGCTCATCTTCACTACCCCCAACAACTCTGAGCTCATCCAGCCCGTCTACTTCCAGGTCGGCAACAAGCAGCACTCGTGGAATACATGGGTAGGTCCTCTCAGCGAGTCAATTCTCGTAGTCAATCAGGAGAGTGGCGCAGCCATCACTCCGACCGAAGAGTATGCAAGCCAGTTTGAAATCAGTGTCAACGGCAACTGGGAAGCATTCGACTGGGACAACCTCGCCAGCTACGGCAACAAACCATTCGACAACCGCGACCCCCGCTTCTACTACAGCATCCTCTATCCCGGTGCTACCTGGAAAGGTCGCACAATCGAGATCTGGGACGGTGGTGCCGACGAGGGCATGACATACTCAGCCCTCCCCAAGGACGACAATGTCCACAAGACCACTACCGGCTATCTCATCCGCAAATTCTTGACCAGCAAGGAGTATAACTACACCAACATACTCTCCGACCAGCTTTGGCCCGAAATGCGTCTCGCTGAGATCTACCTCATCCGCTCTGAGGCTTACGCCCGCAAAGGCGAGTGGGCTAAGGCCTACACCGACCTCAATGCGATCCGTGCTCGCGTGGGACTTTCAGCCAAGGCCGCCGCTTCTGACTGGGACGGCTATCTCGCCGACCTTCAGAAGGAGCGCATCTGCGAGCTCGGCCTCGAAGGCCACCGCTACTTTGACCTCGTGCGCTGGGACAAAACCCAGGAAGTGCTCAACGGCACCCGTGCCCATGGCATCCACACCATAAAAGCCGCTGACGGCACCCTCAGCTACGAAGTGATCGAAGTAGACCTCGCTGACCGCAAATTCCCCAAAAAGTATTCTATCTGTCCCATCCCCTACGCTGAGGTTCAGAACAACATACTTTGCGAGCAGAACGACCTTTGGAAGTAATCCTGAATCAATAAACACAATCAATCATGAAACTTAAATATATATTCTCAAGTCTACTCGCCTCAGCCTTCATGCTGACAAGCTGTGCGGATGTCGACGTGACCACTCCCCTCGATGGCGTAGGCACAACGCAGCTGGTAGTCAATGGCTACCTCGTGAGCGACCCCAGCAATCTGTATGGTTCTGTCATTGACCCGGCTGCAGGCACGATCACCGTCCAGGTACCCTACTATATCAGTGATACCGATCCGATCATGGGCGACCTCACTCAGATGAAACTCGAGGCCCAGATGCCCATCGGCTATTCCTTTTCTCCTTCTCTCTCCGGTATTCACGACCTCGCCGAAGGCTATCGTACCAACCTGATCACCAACACCGGCAAGGCTACCTCCTATACCATCTACGCCGACTATGTCAAGTCGTCTGACGCACGCATCATCTCTGCCAAACTCGTCGATAGCGAGCGTACGGCAGTCGTAGTCTACGATCCCGCCAATGAAGGCGAGCACGGACGTGTCGTAGTAGCCAAGACATCATCTTCGATCGATGGTGCCCTCCGCGAAGTAGCTCTCAACGTCTCTCCCTGGTCTACCATCGAGTGCGTAGGCCTTGACCCCGAGACCGGCTATGTCGACTTCACAAACAAGCCCCAGATCACCGTTACAGCTCAGGATGGCGTCAAGTCTACAATCTATGACGTTGATATCCAGGTGCCTGATATCCTCCCCTACGGTGTAGGCTACATATCGTCAATGTGGGCTAAACAGCTATATGCCGACAATGACGAAGGCTGGGAGACCAATGCCAACTCTTCTGTAGCTGTAGTTGATGACTACCTGATCGTAAGCAATGCCAACGATTTCCGCAACATGCTCGTATTCGACCGCTTCAACGGCAAGCGCCTCAGCGACGTCAAAGTCAATGCCGAGGGCATCCCCGACGGCCGTATCATCCGCGCTATCACAAGCGACGATGCCAACCATCTCGTAGCCGGCGTGCTGACATCCAACTCTTGGATGGTAACCCCCTCTAACGTCCTCATCTACGTCTGGAAGGATGGCATCACAAGCAAGCCCACATGCGTGCTCGACGCCGACCTCGCCGGATCTTACTTCACCGGCACTCCCGGCCTGAACGCCATCGACGTATTCTGTTGCATGAGCTGCGCCGGCGACATGACAAACGGCAACGCCGTGATCACCAACACCTACCGCGGCCACTACGGTGGCGTGATGTTCTTCCCGTTCGTCGACGGACAGGCTGATGGCAATTGCATCTACGAAGGCAATGCAGGCGTGTTCGGTTCTACCTGGGACGCATCTAACACCGTACCCTTGACCACAAAAGCACCCTGGAGCTACATCGTGCAGTCAGGCAACGCCCGCGCTATCGTATCATACGTACCTGCCGGCACAGGCAGTCGCGCCATAACACTCACACGTCCTACCTCTCACTGGTGGGGCACCGACGCCGGCACCAACTGGACCAGCGGTACTGTAATGGGTGCCGACTACATCCAGTTCAACGGTTGCAGCCTCCTCGCACTCTCCAACAGCACCAACGCTCAGGACGCTTATCGCCTCTATGTGACCGACATCACCTCATCTCCCGGTGAGACTTGCCTCAGCGATGGCTTCATCTTCGACTCACGCGAAGGCAACAAGCTCGGCGATGCCAACAATGGCGGCCCTGCCGGCACAGGCTATGGCGTAAGCGGCATGGTGTCAGCCTACTCTTACGAGAGCGGCCGAACAATTCTGGGTGACAACCTCGCTGCCGCCAACCGCCGCGCATCAAGCGTGCTCTTCGCTCCCTCAAGCGATGGCAATGCCGTTCAGGTCTACCTGCTCGTTCAGGACCAAGGCATCCTCGCTTATGAAATCACACGCTTCGATCTCTAATATATAATACGTTATAGGATATAGGTTTTCAAATAGTTATAATTAATAGATGACGGGTGGCGGCACCCGATGATGAGCTGCCATCCGTCATCTTCTTTTTCTACCGTACTTCGTCAATCTGACAGACTCATGACAAAATTCCTCCTCGAAATCCTCGAACAACCCGCCGCCATCACAAAGACATCAGCCTACTACGAACAGGCCAAGGGCGCGGAGATACTTGATCGCATGGCCTATGCCCTTCGCAATGCACCGCAAGTGATCGCTACCGGTATGGGTAGCTCCTACTTCCTCGCCGGTGCTATCTCTACACTCCTCGCATCACGCGGAGTCAGCATTACGCCTCTTAATGCCGGCGAGTTCCTCCATTATGGCCTCGACTCCATCCGCGACGGCGCCCTGCTGATAGCCATCTCCCAGTCGGGCGAGAGCTTCGAGACAGTCAATATTGTCAAGCGCCTGAGCGAAAACGGCGTGAAATTCACCCTCGCTACCATTACCAACGAGCCCGACAGCTATCTTGGTAAGAAAGCTGACATCCTCCTGCCGACAATCGCCGGTCGCGAGGAAAAGACCTCAACAAAGACATTCATAACCGCCTATCAGGTTATCTACATGATAGCTTCATGCCTTGCAGGAGCTATCGTACCCCCCGAGCAGTGGGACCGCATCTCAGCATCGATCGCCAAGACCCTCGATCAGCGCGAAGCCCTGCTCCCCTCGATGCTCAGCTCGCTGGGCGATGCTACATATCTGCAGCTCATAGCTCGTGGTAGCGCTATGGCAGCCGCCAGCCAGTCGGCTCTCATGGCTATGGAAGCAAGCCACACCCCTTCGCAGGCTATGGCCGGTGGCGAGTTCCGCCACGGTCCCCTCGAAATGGTGCAACCCGGATTTGCTGCCGTCATTCTGGCCCACAGCGGCTCGGCTACATTCGGCCAGCTGATGAAACTCACCAACGATATACTCGGATTTGGCGGACGAGTGCTCCTCGTCACCGACTCGGCAGATGCTGTCGTGCCCCGCAGCGGGCTGACAATCGTGGCAGTCGACGCGCCCTCCAATCCCGAGCTTTTCGCCATCCCTGCGATTATTCCCGTACAGATAGCCATCGAAGCCTGGGCCCGCGAAGCCAAGGGGATCATCCCCGGCGAATTCACCCACGGCGCCAAAGTGACATCTGTCGAATAATATATACATAATTCAATCATACAATTCATATATACTGACTCAGACCATGACATCACGTGACCTTGCAATCGGACTGGATATCGGCGGAACAAAAATGAAGTGTGGCGTCGTTGACATCAACGGCAGCGTTATCGGCGAACCACGCGAAGTCCCCACCAATGCCCGCGGACCCCGCGAAAAGATTGTAGCCGGAATCCTCGACCTGCTCAACGGAGCCCTCTCCGACGTCCCCGAAAACCGTCTGCGCGGTATCGGCATAGGATGCTCCGGCCCCCTTGACATCGTCAACGGCGTAATCCTCAAGTGCAACACCCTCCCGACGATGCACAACTACCCCCTGAAGCATATCGTCGAGCTGACCACCTGCAAACAGGTCCGTATGAACAATGACGCCAACGCCATGATGCTCGGCGAGGCTGTCTGGGGCGCAGGTCGCGGCCGTTCGTCGATACTCGGTATCACCCTCGGTACAGGTATCGGATGCGCATTCATCGACAAAGGCAAGATCTGGGAAGGCCGCACAGGCAATTCCGGCGAGATATGGCAGTCCCCCTATCGCGATGGAGTCATCGAGGACTACGTCTCCGGCCCCGCCCTGGCGCGCATGTATAAGGCTATGACCGGCATGGAGCTGACAGGCAAGGAAGTAGCCGAGCGGGCTCTCTCCGGCGAGGAAGCCGCTCTGGACGTCTTCGCGCAGTTTGCCGACGGACTCGTTTTTGCCCTGGCATGGACCCTCAATACCGTCGATCCCGACGCCGTCATACTCGGAGGATCGGTAGTCAATTCGGCCGACCTGTTCCTGTCACGCGTCCGCACGCTCCTCCCCAAATACCTCTCGGAGGAAGCCGCTCAGCATATCGATATCCTCACAGCCGGATTGGGCAACAACGCCGGTTTCATGGGCGCTGCGGCTCTGATGTTTGAAGACTGAATAATTTGAACGAAAAAGATAACGAATAACTTAAATGCGAGCATTCTCCCTCTCTCTATTGATGCTTTGCAGCGGCAGTGCGGTGGCTGCAGTCCAGGAGCGTTTCGAACCTGCTGACTGGCAGCTGCTCGCCACTGTTCATACATCCTCTCCCGACTCCATCGTCGCCTCCAACGGTTTCCTCAGCGACGAGAGTCACCACGTCACGCTCCCTTCGACCGTGCTCAACGCCCTTGTCGAGGACGGAACATATCCTGACCCGCGTGTCGGGATGAACAATTTCCTCATCCCCGACGTCAGCGAGCAGGGGAGTCCGTGGCGCGCCCCGTGGTGGTATCGCTCGGAATTCCGCTTCCCGAAGACCCGCCCGGGCGAGCTCGTCTGGCTCAACCTCGATGGCATCAACTATCGCGCTGACGTGTGGCTCAACGGCCGGCAGATAGCCGCGGCCGACACGGTTGTGGGCATGTTCCGTCGCTTCCGCTTTGACGTGACCGACCTGATCCGCCCCGGCAAGGATAATACCCTCGCAATCAAGATCCACCAGGTCGACCACCCCGGTACACCCTCGCCCGGCACACAGTTTATACTCTTCGGCCCAAACCGCGGCCAGGCCGCCGACATCTGGCGCGACGAGACGCTCAAGATGAGCGGCGGATGGGATTGTGCGCCGGTCGTACGCGATCGCAATATGGGCATCTATCAGCCTGTCTACTTCACCGTCACCGGCCCGGCCACATTTGCCGACCCGCATATCACCACCTCGCTCCCTGACGGCGACACCCTGACGGCGCGTGTCGCTCTCACCGTCCCGGTCGTCAACCACTCCGATCGCACCCTTACCGGCCGCCTCACAGCTCGTATCTCGAGCATCGAGGAGACCGACTTCGTCACATATAAAAAGAAAGCCTCCCGGCTCATCACCCCCATCCGCCTCACCAGGGACGTGACCGTCGCTCCGGGCGACACTGCAGTCGTCACCTTCACCGCTGACATCGCCGAACCGCCCCTCTGGTGGCCCAACGGCTACGGCGAGCAGCCTATGCAGCGCGCTGTCGTCAGGTTCGCGCCCAAGGGAGCCCCCTCGACCGAGTGGACCGACGACTTTGCCATCCGCGAGGTCAAGGCCCACCTCATGCCCCGCGACTATGACGCCCACGACGGCAAGCAGACCGAGCACGGCCTCTACTACACCGTCAACGGTCGCAAGATCTTCGCCCGCGGCGGTTGGCTCCAGCCTGATATCCTCCTCAATAACTCTCGCCGCAATGTCTATGACCAGGCTCGCCTGATCGCAGCGCTGGGAGCCAACATCGTAGGATCCGAAGATATGCCCGCTCCCTCTGAGGACTGGCTTGACGCCTTCGATAAATACGGTCTGATGTACTGGCACGTCTTCCATCAGTGCTATCGCATGTTCCCCGGCCGCGACTCGCAGCACAATCCCGACGACCACTCCCTCGCCCTCGCCCATGTCAGAGACGAGATATGCCGCTATCGCAATCACCCATCGCTGATAGCATGGGTGGGCGTCAACGAGGTGCTCCCGGCCGAGGACCTCTATCTGGCCACTAAAGCCGCTGTCCAGGAGCTCGATCCGTCGCGCCACTTCATCCCGACCACCTCCGTGAGCTGGGATGTCGACAGCCTCACCCCCTATCTTAAGCCCGATCTCCCCATCGGCACTACCGACGACGGCGCCCCCGACTATGCCTGGGCCCCATCCGACTACTATTTTGACAAGATCGACGAGGTCTATACCCAGATGTTCAAAAACGAGCTCGGCATGCCCGCCCCTCCCGTCTACGAAAATCTGCGCAAGTTTATCCCGACCATCGACAAGCCCTTCGATGTCCGCGACCGCCTCTGGCCCCTCGACAGCGTCTGGGCCGAGCATGGCGCCTGGTGTGCCAACAACTTCGTCTACCGCGGCTTCGACAATGCTATCCGCACATTTTATTCCGACCCGGAGTCGGCCGCCGACTATGCCCTCAAGGCGCAGCTTCTCGGCGCCGATGGCTATCGTGCCATGGTCGAGGCCGCCAATCATCGCGCCTGGGATATCACCACCGGAGTGATGCTCTGGAAGATCAACTCTTGTTGGCCCGACGTCGCATGGCAGGTCTACGACTGGTATCTGACCCCAAATGCCGCCTACTATTTCACCAAGAAAGCGATGGAGCAGCTCCACCTGCAGCTCAACGCCAACACTGAGACCGTCTCCCTCATCAACCATAGCGACAAGCCCGCAGGGCCGATCGTAGCCGAAGCGCGCATCACCGATTTCTTCCTAAAAGACAAGTGGGTGCGCCGCGACACAGTGACAGCCGCCCCCGAAAGCTACTCCGAGCTATTCAGGCTCCCCAATCCGGGTCGACTCGCTGCCGTCTACCTCGTCACCCTGACCCTCTCCGACCTCGACGGCAATCAGATAAGCCGCAACACCTATTGGCGCTACTCCCAGCATCCCAATTTCTATTGGCTTCTCCGCATGCAACCCGGCACTCTGACCTGCGACACTGACTTCCGTCGAGTCGACGACGAATATGAGGTCGATGTCACCCTGACCTGCGGCGACGATGGTTGTGCCTTCTTCAAGCATCTGACTATCAGCGACTCCGAAGACGGTTCCTCGATCGATCCCGTCTTCTGGTCCGACAATTTCGTCACCCTCCTACCCGGAGAGACCGTCCGGCTCAAGGCCCGCTTTGCCGCCGACCTGCTCCCCGCAGGCTCCAAGCCGGTGGTAAGAATAGATTATCAACAAAAAGAATAAACCAATATATGCGTAAGACAATCAGTCAAATATTGCTTTTACTATTTGCGGCCATGAGCGCTCGGGCAGCCTCGCTTCCCGTCATCCCCTGTCCGGCTCACGTTGAGCAGAAGAGCGGCGAGTATGATGCCTCCCGAGGCTACGATATCTCGGTGGCCGACAGTTCATTCGTGCAGGACGCCATCTTCCTGTGCGAGCGTCTCAATGAGCTCGGTCTCCCCTCAAAGGTCTATGTGGGGTCACATTCAGCAGCTCCCATTGTTATCCGCAAAGATAGTAAGATAGATGACCGTGAGGGATATACACTCAATGTCTCACGCAAGAAGATCTCTATCGCAGCCGCCGACGCAGCCGGCGTATTCTATGCCGGACAGACTCTCCTGCAGCTCCTCGAGAATAGCGCCGCGCTCCCATGCGTCGACATCGCCGACGCCCCCCGCTACGCATGGCGTGGATTCATGCGCGACGACTCCCGCCACTTCACCGGCACCGAGAGCGTCAAGCAGTTTATCGACCTTATGGCCCGCTACAAACTCAATCGCTTCCACTGGCATCTGACCGACGCACAGGGGTGGCGTATAGAGATCAAGAAATACCCGCTCCTGACCGAGATCGGTGCCATCGGCTCTCATAGCGACCCTGACGCACCACGTGCCTGCTACACTCAGGATGAGATCCGCGATATCGTCGACTACGCCGCCCGCCGCCACGTCATGATCATCCCCGAAATCGATATGCCCGGCCACGCAGCCGCTGCCAATCGCGCATACCCCGAATTCAATGGAGGAGGGGAGGGGATCTTCCCTGACTTCACATTCAATCCCGGCAAGGAAGGGACCTACCAATACCTCAGCGACATCCTCACCGAGGTGGCTGACCTCTTCCCCGGCCCCTACATGCACATCGGTGGCGACGAGGTGGCCTACGGCATCAATGCCTGGAAGACCGACCCCGACGTACTCGCCCTGATGGAGCGCGAGGGATTCACCGACGTGCGCCAGTGCGAGCGTTACTTTATGAACCGGATGATCACTCAGATAGCCTCTCTGGGCAAGACTCTCATCGGCTGGGACGAACTCATAGACCTCAACGTCGACCCCTCCACCAACATCATGTGGTGGCGCCACGACAAGCCCGGGTATCTGACCCGCTCGCTCGATGCCGGCTACACCACAGTCATGTGCCCCCGCAAGCCGCTCTACTTCGACTTCGTTCAGCACGATACCCACACCGTAGGCCGCATCTGGGACGGTTTCTGCCCCCTTGACAGCGTCTACGCCTTCCCCGAGCCACTCTTTGAGGCTATGGCTCTCACTCCCGAGCAGAAGTCGCACATCTCCGGCATGCAGGCCAACGCCTGGAGCGAGCTCCTCCAGACCCCTCAGCGTGTCGACTTCATGACTTGGCCCCGCCTCTGCGCCTTAGCCGAAAGCAGCTGGACACTCCCTGAGAATAAGGACTATGCCGACTTCGAGAAGCGACTCAACCACTCCTACGACCTCTTAGACCGCCTCGGCATCTACTACTTCGACCATCGCGCACCCGAGCGCACCCCCGAGCCCGCCGGTCCCGTAATCAAGAAGAAAACCCGCGAAAGCGAAACCAACTATCGCGACTGATGATCATGCGTCGGCTCACATATCTGTTCCTGTCAGTGGCAACCGCCTTCAGCGTGGCTGCCCGCGAGCACATTACCATAGCCAATGACGAATTCAGCCTCGGCATTTCGCCCGACGGACTCGTCAAAAGCCTTGTCTACCTCCCCACCGGCGAGGAGTGTCTGGCCCCGGGTGTCGATATCCCCGTCAGCGTTATCACCCAGTATCGCCCTTACGACAACGAGAACTTCCTGATGTTCCCCGCCAAGCCCCGCTCATTCCCCTCCAACAAGGCTTCGATGAGCGGCGACACGCTGATACTCGAATTTGCCGATACCTATGATATCGCCAAAATCAAGGTCGATGTCAAGCCGGGCTACATCGGTTTCAACTTCATCGACCGTGACTATCGTATAGAAGATTACGGCGTCAAGCGCAAGACCGAGCTCGATGAGTTCACCCTTCTCCAGCTCCCTCTCCGCCCCCGCGAGCGCTTCGGCGAGTGGCTTAATATAATGTGGGACGACTCCGTGGCCGTCGCCCTTGTCGGCACCGCCCCCACCACATTCATCGACTCGCGGGTAGAGCGCGACAACACCACGCTCCTCGCTCAGACTCAGACAGCTGTCCGCCTCTACGACTCGGGTGCGGCGCTGTTCGTGACCCGCCCTGACAGCGTCCTGTCGCGTATGGATGCCATCGAAGCCGATTTCGATATGCCTCGCGGAGTGCAGAGCCGCCTGAGCGACGACTATCTCAAGTCCTACTACGAGCTGCGCGACGTGACCCTCGACAATATCGACCATAACATCGAGCTCGCCCGCAAGGCCGGACTCAAGACCATGGTGGTCTACTATCCCGACTTCGCCATGGCTTGCGGCCACTTCGAGTGGCGTCCGGAATACCCCCGTGGCATGGCCGACCTCAAGGAGATCTGCGACCGCATACGCCGTGCAGGTATGATCCCCGGCATACACATCCACTATTCCAAGATGGCCGTCACCGACCCCTATATCAATGACGGCACCCCCGATCGCCGTGGCGCCGTAGTCAGCCGCTACACCCTCTCACGTCCCATCTCGGCTCAGGCCGACACCATCTTTGTCGAAGAGCTCCCCGAAAATATCCGAATGGAGGAGGGGCGCCGCCTGCTCCAGCTTGACGATGAGCTGATTATGTTTGACAGTGTCATCAAGGACTATCCCTACGCATTCGTCGGATGCAAGCGCGGCTACTACAATTCCGCCGCTGCTCCCCACTCAGCCATGTCGGAAATGCGTCACCTCGACGTCGACGACTGGCCACTCTTCATCCGCCTCGACCAGAATACCGGCATCCAGCGCGAGATAGCACGCCGACTCGGCGATATCTATGCCGACTGCGGCTTCCGCTTCGTCTATTTCGATGGCGCTGAGGATGTTCCGATGCCATATTGGTATAATGTCTCCCGCTCTCAGCTCGAGGTCTACAACGCCATGCACCCCGCGCCGCTCTTCGCCGAAGGCGCGCAGAAATCCCACTTCGGCTGGCACATACTCTCGCGCGGCAACGCTTTCGACATCTTCCCCCCGGAGCGCATCCGCACCGCCATGAAGCGCTACACCCTACGCTGTGCCCGCCAGGTAGCCTGCGACTTTACGTCGGTCAATTTCGGCTGGGTCAACTATCTCGCTCCATCCGACAAAACCATCGGCATGCAGCCCGATATGTTCGACTACATATGCTCCAAGGCGCTTGCCTGGGATTCACCCATCTCGCTCGTGGCCAATGTGCCGGAAATCGACAGCCATCCACGCACTGACGACAATCTGCTGACTATCAACCTGTGGGAGACTCTGAAACTCGACAAATCCCTCGACCCAGACCTCAAGGAGGCCCTCCGCGACCCCGACAGGGAATTTACCATCCTGCCACGCAAGGGGGGGAGGGTAGAGATATTCGAAGTCAGCCAGTTGACCCCCGACTCTCTCAACGCCTCGATCCCCGTCAGGGCCTTTACAAGCCGGCTCTCCGACAGCCGCACAGCCATCATCTACTGGGACATCCGTGGCGCCTCGCATCTCACCCTGCCAGCTGCCAACGCCCGCATTACACTCCAATCTGTTGACGGCAAGACTATTAAACTCAAGCGCGATCGAGATGGCAGCTATATCATCCCGACCGACAGTCGCCGGGTGCTAATAGTCGATCTTCCTGAAGCTGAGGCTTCTGAACTGTTTAATCAAGCAATATCAACTTACAAGCCAAATCATATCAATGAATAAGAACTCAATCATTACCGTCATGATAGCCTCGGCGGCTATCCTGACAGCTCAGGCCAAGACTACAGCCGAGCGCAATTCCGCAGGCGACCTCGTGCTGAAAAATGATAATGTCACCATGGTGTTCTCCGGGGGCAATGACTTTCTGCTCAAAGAGTTCACTACCGGCGGAAAGAACGTCCTCCCCGCAGCCGGCTCCACCACTCACCCCTGGCAGATGACCTACCGCGGACCCAACGGCGAGAACCCTCTGCTGATGCCCCGCTGGGGTGTCTACAAAGGCACACAGGCGGCCGAGCAGGATGGCGTGACCACCGTCAAAGCCACATGGGACATGGTCCTCGACGACACCCCAAAATGGCCCGTAACCGTGACAGTAGCCCTACCCGACACAGCTCAGATGCCCCGGTTCTACATTGACGCGGCTCTCCCCGAAGGCTGGGTCATCACCGATGTCGAGTTCCCCCGCATCACCGTCGCCCAGATTCCCGGTGGCAAGGCAGTGCTCCCCATCGCCTACGGCACAGAATACTCCCTGACCCGCGATGGCCAGCTCCAGACCCGTTACCCCTCAGTCACCGGCTCCATGCAGCTGATGATGATGCATGACCCCGCCGGCACAGGTACATTCTTCTTCTCACCCCGCGATCCCGAGGGAGGCAACAAGGTGATGAAAATGAAGATGGAGGGCGACAATGTCTCCTTCATTCAGGAAGTTACAGCCAACTATGACTGGTCAAAAGATGGCCGCTTCGCTCTCCCCTACGGAGTCGAGATGGGCTACAATCCTGATACATGGCAGGCTACAGCCCTCAAATGGTATCGTCCCTGGGCCACATCGACCAAGTGGGGCGACCGTACCCTGACCGAGCGCCACATAGCGCCCTGGGTAGAGCACGCCGACCTCTGGCTCCGTCCCGGCGACGTCAACCCCGAGACCCTCGCCGCCCTCGACAAAGCCCTCGACTACTATGGCAAAGGGGTCGGCCTCCACTGGTACTACTGGCACAACTATCCCTTTGATACCCACTATCCCGAGTATTTCCCCGCCAAGCCCGGATTCAAGGAGATGGTAGAGAGCGCACAGAAAAAGGGCGCCTATGTGACCCCCTACATCAACGGCCGCCTCTGGGACCCCGCCACCCCGAGCTACAAAGCCGAGAATGCCAGCGAGGCTTCTTGCCGCAAGCCCGACGGCACCCTCTATACTGAGGTTTACAGCTCAAAAGTGCTCAACACCGTGACCTGCCCCGCCAGCGACCTCTGGCAGCGCAAGCTCCATTATCTCAATAAGTTTATTCTCGACTCTCTCGGCACCAACGGCGTCTATATGGACCAGATCGGCTGCGCTGCCGCCGAGCCATGCTACGCTACCAATCATGGCCACGGACAGGGTGGCGGCTCATGGTGGCCCGAAGCCTACCGTAAAGTCCTCACCGATATGCGCGAGTCATTCTACAAGCCCGATCAGGTCATGTCGACCGAGGAAAACGCCGAGCCCTATATCGACCTCTTCGATATGATGCTCATCGTCAACTCCCCTCACAACAACTACACCCGCATGGTGCCCCTCTTCCCGCTCATCTACAGCGATCGCTGCGTCTACAGCGGTTTCACCTATATCCCATGGAACATCGTCGACGGCTCGCTCCGCTACCTGACCATGAAGTCGCTCCTCTGGGGCTCACAGCTCGGATGGGTTGAGCCCAAGCTCCTTATGGCCGACAACGCCAAGGCCGAGCAGCTGATGCTCAAGAACCTCGCAAAATTCCGCAAGGACAATCACGACATCTTCTTCGGCGGACGCTTTATGAGCGAATTCGTGCCCGGTGGCGACAACCCCACATTCAGTGTCCCCAACTATCAGGAGACCCCCGTGGTGATGGGCGCTGAGTGGATCGATGTCAACGGCAAGCCCTACTATGTGCTCGCCAACATGAGCGCCGACGACCATCAGGTGACTCTCCCTTCCGGCAAGTCGGTCAAGGTCAAAGGCTTCTCAGCCGAAAAGGTGAAAAAATAATCGCCTCAGGGCAGAAACGTCTGATTTGAAAACCAATTAAATCTATATCGCAATGAAACTACTCGTCCAATTCCTTTCGATCGGCGCACTGGCTCTGACGTCAGCCTGCTCCGACAGTGATACCGCCGTAGAGACATCTCTCATGTCACCGTCTAACGTCGTAGCTGAGCAGCTCAACGAAACCGACGTCCTCCTCACCTGGCAGGACAACGCAACCGGCGAGGATGGCTACATCATCGTAATGCGCGCAGCCGATACCCCTACATTCACCGAAGTAGGCACCGTCGCTGCCAATACCGAGTCATACACTATCACCTCAGGCATCGAGCAGGGTAAGAAATACTATCTCGGCGTCAAGGCCTACAACTCTGTCGCTCAGTCGCGTGTCATCTCGACTCTCTTCGATATGCAGGTACTCGCCGACCTCCCCGGAGTCACAGTCAGCGCCCTCAATTCAGGCGACAACTGCATCTGGGGCACCTACACCCTCCGCAATGTCGCAGGCCTGAAAGTCTCTTACGGCCTTTGCTGGAGCGCTACCGGCATCCCCACCATTGACGATGCCCACCTCGAAGGCCCTGCGGCCGACGCCTCAGGCAATGTCTTCCAGGTGATCCCCAACGCACAGCTGATGTACAACCTCGACTACAATGTCCGCGCCTACCTCAAGACAGCGACTGACGTCTACTACAGCGAGTCTGCGACAGCCTCAATGACAAAGGAATATCCCGCTATCACCCTCCAGTGGGACAAACTCGCCTCGACAGGCATACCTGCCGAAATCGAAGTCTACGAGACCACATCGACCCTCAATGGCGATCCCTTTCACGCCTGGTATGCTATCGCAGACGTCTCAGGCGACGTAGAACTGCGTGTCAACGTTCCCACCGCTGCTGCCACCATTGACGATCAGGCCGCTGCTTTCAATGGCGACTGCTATGTGCTCATCAACGGCGGCTACTTCTACAATGGCCGCAACACCGGCCTGTCTGTCGTCAACGGCGTTGCTGCCGGAGCTATCAGCGACGTGCGCGGTTCGCTCATCACCTCCGATGCTGAGTATAACGTCCTTTACCCCATCACCCGTGGCGTATTCGGCGTAGATGCGGCAGGCAAGCCCTCTTCATTCTGGGCCGGTACCACAGGCGAGGCCAAACCTCTCTACTACACATCCCCCCTCGCCACAGTCAAAGGCGAAAATAAGTATGCCAACCCCTCGCAGACCCTCCCGCAAGCTCCCGTGACCTGGAATCCCAAGTATGCCCTCAGCGCCGGCCCCGTGCTCCTCGCCGACGGCAAGATCCCCTTCAACTTCACAACTACCTCCAAGGGCGCCGACTTCTATCTCACCAACTATGAGGTGCTTCCCTATGACATCTTCGGCTCTGACGTGACCCCCGACCGTACAGCCGTGGGCTATCTCGCCGATGGCCGTGTCATCCTCTTCATCTGCGACGGCCGCATTGCCACTTCCGGCGGAGCAACCCTCCTCGAGCTCGCTCAGGTGCTCAAGGGTCTTGGCTGTGTCGGCGCTGTCAACTTCGACGGCGGAGGATCTACCGGCATGATGGTGGGCGACAAGCATGTCAACGACGTGACACCCAACAATCGCCCCGTAGTCTCTACGATAGGCTTTTTTAAGAAAAAATAAGGCCTCTACGGCTCTCTCTTGACGGAATTCAGATTAAATTTGTACCTCTCGGGAGCCGCAGGCCAATCATCGGGCGGGGAGCCCTGCCGCGAATGATTTGCTGCTGAAATATTCTGTCAACCAACAAACGTATATAAGCTGTCGCAGCAATCAGGCCGGACTCTTCGCCCTCTTTTTTTACTAACATTATCACTGATATGAAAATCCTGACACACACATTCTTCTCACTATTCGCTGCTGCCTCCCTCGGCGTCGTGACCGCCGGCTGCTCTAAGGAGGACCACACCGTCCCCCCGCTCCCCGGCTCAGGCGATACCTCCAAAGTAGAGATCGTCCCCGGCAAGATCTTCGACTGGGAAGCCGCACGCACATCTATCGCCGACTATACCGACATGGTGCTCATCTATGGCGGTGGCACTCAGCGTTATATCAAGGATTGGGAGAGCGACCGCCTGCAGTCCTATGTCACCTATACGGATGTCAACGGCTACAAAAAATGGTTTTTTGACGCCTTCCTCTTCATCGAGTTTGCCGACTATGGTGCCGGCTCTGCCAGCGTCACTTATTGCACCGGCTATCGCGACCCCTCCACCCAGAAGTATCTCAACTCTGCGACAAAAGCTGACTGGGAGCGCCTTGCCCGCTACTATTTCAAGACCGGGAAAAATATCCTCGCTCTCGATGCCCTCGTAGGGCAGTCGGCTCAGACTCTCGGCAAGCCATCACATCCGCGCCAGGTCATCATCAGCCTCCCCGAGCCGATCCGCAACCTCAACTGCGACAATTCCTCCTCATCCACAACCTATTGGGGCGAGATTGATGGCCGTCAGCTCGACTTCTCGAAGACCGCCGACCGCGTCGAGGCCGTACGCTGGTATATCGACTATGTTCGCGCGCTGTTTGACAATGCCGACCTGAAGAATGTAGAGCTCGCCGGCTTCTACTGGCTCGCTGAGCATGCCACTCAGTCGACCGACATACTCGACCCCATCTCGAAGTATCTCCACACGATGAACTATTCATTCAACTGGATTCCCTACTTCAATGCCGCCGGCTATGCCAAGTGGAAATCATTCGGGTTCGACTACGCATTCCTGCAGCCCAACTATTTCTTCAACGATGCCACCCCCCTCTCACAGCTCGAGCAGTCGTGCCAGATGGCTGCGACAGCTGATATGGCCATGGAGATGGAGTTTGATGACAACGCCCTTGCTCGCAACGGCCGCTCCTATAAGCTCCGCAACTACATGGACGCCTTCCGCCGCTACCGCGTGTGGAATGATCGTCCGATCGCTTATTATCAGGGCAATAACACCGTCCACTCCCTCCGCACATCCGCAAGCTCCGAAGATGTAGCGCTTTATCACGAGTTTGGTGAGTTCGTGACGACACGTCCCTATCGCGTAGGTCGCTGATAATTAGTCATTTCAACGCTATAAACAAGTCCCGGGTCCGGCTCTCATGTCGGATCCGGGATTTTGTTTTGTCAGGGTAGAACAAATGCTCCTGAGCGAGTGTTGAATTATTAAACACACACAGACCTCGCTCCAGATGAAAAGAAGACACACACATATTCTCACATTACTCACAGCGCTTTTAGTCGCGCTCACAGCTTACGCCGGGCCGAAGCATCTTACGGATTCGACCGAAATCCACTTCTATCAGAGTTATGCCGACTATCATCCTGACTATAAGGGTAATCGCCAGCATCTCGACTCGCTGCTCAATCATCTCTCAGCTCTCGAAGACTCCACCACACGACTGCGCATCAGCAATGTCAGCATCGTAGGCGCCTCATCCCCCGAAGGCACAGCCACATTCAACCGAGGCCTGTCAGAGCGTCGCGCCGACACCCTCTCAACACATATCGCCAACACCCTCCCCGTCGTCCCCGACAATATTGAAATCGACGGTATCGGCCGCGACTGGGCCGGCCTCCTCTCGCTCGTTGAGGCTGACCCGAATGTCCCCTATCGCTATGAGGTCATGACGCTCCTCAGCGAGATAGTCGCCGACCCGGATCACGGACACCCCCTCGTCGAGCTTAAGATGCTCGAAGGCGGCATCCCTTACCGCTATCTCTACGACAACGTGTTTCCCCGCCTGCGAGCCTCTTCGGTCATGGTCGACTATTATGTCTATAATCGTCTGCCGCAGCTCGATCGCGACGGCGCCGACCTGTTTTCTCCCGCTCTCCCCGAGCCCCGGCTCATCGCCACCCCCGAGCAGAAAAAGGACCGCCCCTTCTATATGGCCTTGAAGACCAACATGATCTTCGACGCTCTTGCGATACCAAACGTCAGCGCCGAGTTTTATGTCGGCAAAAACATCTCAGTCCTCGCCGACTGGATGTACGGCTGGTGGGACACCAACACCCATCATCGCTACTGGCGCTACTATGGCGGCGACCTCGCCGTCAGGTGGTGGTTCGGACAGGCCGCTGCCGACAAGCCCCTGACCGGGCATCACATCGGAGTCTATGGCGGCATCTTCACATTCGACTTCGAGTGGGGCGACAAAGGCTACATGGGAGGCAAGCCCGACGGAACCCTCTGGGATCGCTGCATGACCACCGCAGGCATCGAGTATGGCTACTCGCTCCCCGTAGGTCGCCGTCTCAACATCGACTTCACTATCGGATTCGGCTATATCGGCGGCAAATATATAAAGTATGAGCCCTATGGCAACGGCTATCGCTGGCTCTCCACTCATCGCCTCCGCTGGGTCGGCCCCGCTAAGGCCGAGATTTCTCTCACATGGCTCATAGGTCATGGCAACTATAACTCAAAGAAAGGAGGACGCCGATGAAACGTCACTGCTACTACCTCTTGCTCCCTCTGCTCTCACTCCTCATGTCGGGGTGCCGTCATAAAGACCTCTGGTTCGGCGATACAGCCGCTTCGTCAGTCGATGTCGTGTTCGACTGGACTAAAGCTCAGGACGCCAACCCGGAGTCAATGAGTCTGTATCTCTTCGACACTGAGAAGGCCTCGCATCCGCTCCACTATGTGTTCAGCGGGCGCGACGGCGGTTCGGCCGAGATCCCCTTCGGCACCTATGCCGGACTTGGACTGAACGCCGACAATACATCATGGGCCGTCATCACCGGTGGCGATGACAGCGAGTCGTTTGAGCTCTCGACCCTCGACGCCCCGACGCTCAGAGCCTACAACCTGTCACCCATGTCAGTCCCTCGCTCCGAGGCTTCCTCAGGTGAGCGCGTAGCCGCCACTCCGCAGATGGCATGGAGCGGACGCACCGACAACATCTATCTCCCCGCCGATACCGGTCGCCATACGATCACAGTCTATCCCGAAGAAATCGTGTGCCACTACACAGTCGATGTCCTCGATGTCGCCAATATCGGAGGCCTCTCCGGCGCATCGGTCGATGCTGTCATCTCCGGCATGGCCGAGGCCTACCACTGCGGCCATCAGCAGCCGTCGGGCAACACCGTGACCCATCCCTTTGTGCTCGCTGCCGACAAGGCCCGGGGCTCACTCCACAGCGAGTTTCTCACCTTTGGCGAGCATCCCGAGAAGAAAGTGTCGCATATCCTTACTATATATCTGTATCTGACCGACGGCGCAAAGTGGTCCTACGACTTCGACGTCACCGACCAGATCCGCAACGCCTCCGATCCGCATCACGTTCATATAGTGGTACGCGGATTGACCCTCCCCGATCCACAAGAGGGTCAGGGTGGGGGATTCATACCCACCGTCGACGACTGGAACTACGAGCACATCGACCTTGATATGTGACGGCGGGGCCCGATAAATGGTGCCCCGGATCGAACTTTTCAGCCTTAAAATCTATTATATATAGTATAAGAAACGAAAAAAAACACACACATACTATGAAAACCGCTACACTCACCATACTCTCAGCCGTTGCTGCTCTGGCTATGGTCTCTTGCTCGGACGACGAGCCGCTTAGCATGGCCGAAACACGCCACTCGATTCAGTTCCGCCCCGCTATGGGCAATGTATCACGCGCTGATGAAGCCACTAACTCCAACCTCTCTGCCATCAAGGTAGCCGCATTCCTCGGCGATAAACTCTACTTCCCCGAACTCGAGTTTGATAAAGGCTCAGATGGCGTATTCTCATCAACTCCCGACTATTTCTGGCCTACCGACGACAGCCGGCTCTCTTTCAAAGCCTATGCGCCTCTGAACCCCGGCGGCGATGTCACCCTGACTGCCGACTCTCACGTGATGACCGGCTTCTCACCCGCGGCTTCGCTCGCTGATCAGGTCGACTTCATCACTGCCGATGCCACCGGCTATCGCACGGCCAACGAGGCTACCGGCGTAGAGCTCACCTTCGACCACCGTCTTTCGCAGATCGAGGTGCTCGCCAAGACCGACAATGACACTTATACATTTAAGGTATCCGGCGTCAGAATCGCGCAGCCCGTATCAAGTGGCGACTTCGACTTCAACACCGACACTTGGACACTCGGCACCGACAAGGCCGTCTACGAATCGACCTTCGATACCCCGGTCGTGCTCAACTCTACCCCTGCTTCTGTCATGGGCAACGGCCACTCGGCAATGCTTATCCCTCAGCAGCTTACAGCATGGGATCGCGAAAACGACTCCACAAATACAGCCAAGGGCGCCTATCTCGCCGTCAAGCTTGAAGTCGCTACTGCCGCTACCGGCGTGACCGTCTACCCCTTCCCCTCTGATGCCAACTGCCAGTGGGCCGCAATTCCTGTCGACACTGATTGGCAGCCCGGTAAGACCTACATATATACCCTCGATTTCACCCACGGCGCAGGCTATGTCGATCCTGACGACCCCCAGCCCGGTAAGCCTGTCCTCGGCGGCCCTATCCGCTTCACTGTTGACGTAGCCGACTGGGTCACTGAAAATGTCGACAAATCGATGTCTGCTTCGCAAGAATAATACCACCAGCTTCTACACCGTAGCAAGTCCCCTTCAGTAGGGGGCTGGCTATGGTCTCGTTTCAACTTATTTTGACTGTGATGAAAATACCTGATTTCAAAACCATTGTAAAGCTTGCCGTCCTGCTGGTACTCCCCGGAGCTGTCACCGCGTGCAGCGATGATATTGCCGGCGGCCTGCCCGCTGTCGACAGTCGCCTGATCAGCTTTCGCGTGGCCGGAGTCGAGGGGGAGCGGACAAGCCGTGCCGCCGCCCCTGCCGCTGAGGAGCTCCTCGTAGCCCGCTCCGACAATGGAGACACGCTCTATCTCGCAGCATCAGTTGCCCCGACAGCTCCGGCAGTCGCATCGAGGGCCGTGGCATTCGATGCCGCTACGATGAGCGACTTCGGAGTCTATGCCCTCCTGGGCGAGGCATCACAGTCAGATGAAGTGTATATGGACAATGTCTCGGTAGCCCGCGCTGACGGTTGGACCCCCCGCCGGGAGTACCTCTGGCCCGGCGAGGGATCGCTCAAATTCATAGCCTACTCTCCCTACGCCGCCGCCCCGTCTTCGGAGGGTATTACCTCACTTCCCGACTACCCCTCAAGCGGCAAATTCCTGCTCGGCTTCACGACCCCGGCCGACGTCGCCGACCAGTTTGACCTGCTCCGCGCCTGTCCGGTTGAGGCCTCGGCGTCACCTTGCGCACTGCAGTTCGAGCACTCCCTGACCGCCGTCCGCTTCGCCACAGGCTCCAAGATGGCCTCCTGCCACGTCGACCGCATAGAAGTCGCAGGCGTCGCTTCCGTCGGCACCCTCGATCTCCTCGACGGCTCATGGGCCGACCTCTCCACTCCCGCCGATTTCGCTATCGAGCCCGACTGCGCTCTCACAGCTGCCGCAGGGTCGGAATATGTAGCCCCCATGACCCCGATTTCATCCGACGGGATGACGCTGATGTTCATCCCGCAGACACTCGGCGACGATGCCGCCATAAAGCTGACCATCACCGCCAAAAATGGCTCTCAGTCAGAGTTTACCGCATCGCTCGCCGGAGCCCGCTGGGCCTCCGGCACCACCGTCACCTACAATCTCTCGGCCGACCCCGTGACCGAGTCGCTCACGATCGACCTGCTCGACGCCGATGGCAACAAGCTCGACTCAATCGCATCCCCCTACACCGGAGCCGACCTCATCTACAAGGTCAGAAGCGTCTACTCCGACGGCTCCACCGTCACACCCGTAGCCTGGAAAGCCACATTCGTCGATGCCGATGGCAATGAATTAGCCGCCTCCCCTGACTGGATCGTGTCATATCCCGCTGAGGGAGCCGGCATCGACAGCTGCAGGATGACCACTCAGATGGCCGAGCCGATATTCCTCGCCATGAACCGCCATACCGAGATCCTCCGTCAGGCTGCCGACATCAACGAGACATCGGGCCACACCCCCTACAACCTCGCTTCAACCGACGGATCGCCGGCAGTGATGAACACCGCCAACAGCTATATCATCAACGCCCCCGGCCGCTACTCCATTCCTCTGGTCTATGGCAATGCCATCAAGGCCGGAGCCACCAACAGCGCCGCTTATACCTCGACCATCACCTCCACGACCGCCCATAAGAAGAAAGCCCTCCTCCAGTTTATCAATCATCTGGGCAACCCGATTACCGACCCCTACATCTATAATAACACGGGTTGCACCCCCTCGGGCGCCTCAATCGTGTGGGAAGACCGACTCAATCTCGTGCGCAACGTCGAACTCAGCGCCGACGGACATTCGCTAATCTTCGAGGTCCCGGCTGCATCCATCCGTCAGGGCAATGCCGTCATCGCCGTCACTGACCCCGACGGGCAGGTGATCTGGAGCTGGCAGCTCTGGGTGACCGACTTCAAGCTCGACGACGGTTGGCTCAGCATCGACGACCCGAGCGGAGTGGAGACCCGTATGCTCTCGACAGCACTCGGTCGCCTCTATGCCGGCGATAACACCCTCTTCCCCCGTCAGGCCGCAAAGCTCAGGTTCACCCAGACCGAAGTCCCCGCCGCACTGCAGCCCGTCACGGTGGAGATACCCGTCGTCCTCGACACCAAGACCGTACATACCGGCGACTCCTACACCTACTTCCAGTGGGGACGCAAGGACGCCATGATCTCAGGCCTCGACGTCTACTATAATGCAGCCCATCAGGAGATGGACAGCGAGAATATCCCGCGTGACACTCCCTCATCCACGCATAGAGATTTGATTATAAAAACGATCAGGCATCCGGACCTGTTCGTGGCCGGTGATGACGCCTCGCTCTCGCCCATCACATCGAGCGGCACCTTCTATCAGAACCTCTGGAGCATAAATCAGATCGACCTCAGCCCCCACGGCCCCTACGACGCCGGCGTCAAGACCGTCTATGACCCCTCGCCGGTCGGAGCCAAAGTCTCGGTCAGCAATGCCTTCCTCCCGATGCTGAATGTCACAGGCGAGTCCGACCAGGCCAACCTCACTCAGAAATATTCCCTCCCGACTGGAGTCGATGTCACCATCTCGATGCTCGGCTATCGCTCAGGCCACTGGGGCGGCGTCACCGTTGGCAGTGGCGTCAACTGGACCACCTACGCCCGAAGCGCCACGATGGCTTCCTACATCAGCTTCGCTATAGGAGGCGGTGCCGCTATCCCTTATCGCACCAGCATGCTCTATGGCTACTCCGTCATCCCCGTAGCCGATGAATAAATAAGATGAATAAACAATTCAAGTGGGCGTGAGCCAAAATCTTTGTCGGCAGCTTGCGCGATTGACAGTTTTTGATTACCTTTGCGCCATCGTTGGCTCAGATCTCACGATTGCGAGTCGCGAGTGTGGACAAATTTGGCTGCTTGCAACCACTTGAAAAAATGCTAAAACTGCGTTTCGCGCCTGAGCCCCGGCTCATGGCTGCGTCCTCAGCAAGAGATATCCAATACATCTGTCCGCTACCCGCGCCGCTCCCGTTCCTGTCGAGCCTGCGCGGTATTTTTTTGTCGTGTTACACCAAAACATTCTTACATTTATAAAGCTATGAACTATCTTTTTACATCAGAATCAGTCTCTGAAGGACATCCCGATAAAGTCGCCGACCAGATCTCCGACGCTGTGCTCGACGAATTCCTTGCCCACGACCCCCACTCAAAAGTAGCCTGCGAGACCCTCGTCACCACCGGCCAGGTCGTCGTAGCCGGCGAAGTCAAGAGCGAAGCATATATCGACCTGATGGATGTCACCCGCAATGTCATCAAGTCTATCGGCTACGACCGCAGCGAGCTGAAATTTGACGGCGAGGCCTGCGGCGTCTTCTCCGCCCTCCATGAGCAGAGCGCCGACATCAACCGCGGCGTCGAGCGCGAAGAGGTAGCCGAGCAGGGTGCCGGCGACCAGGGCATGATGTTCGGCTATGCCACCAACGAGACCCCCGTCTATATGCCGCTGACTGTCACCCTCTCCCATGCCCTCCTCAAGGAGCTCTCGGCCATCCGCCGCGACAAGTCGGCCATGACCTACGAGAATGCACGCGGCGAGCGCGTATCCTACCTTCGCCCCGACTCCAAGAGTCAGGTGACCGTAGAGTATGACGAGCAGCACCGCCCCGTCCGCGTCCACACCATCGTCATCTCCACCCAGCACGACGACTTCATCCGCCCCGATGCCGGTCGCACTCAGGCCCGGGCCGACGAGGAGATGCTCGACATCATCCGCCGCGACGTCCGCGACGTCCTCATCCCCCGCGTCAAAGCCTCCCTCCCCGAAAATCTCCGCAACCTTATTGACGACAACTATGTGCTCCACGTCAACCCCACCGGCAAGTTTGTCATCGGAGGCCCACACGGCGATACCGGTCTGACAGGCCGCAAGATCATCGTCGACACCTACGGAGGCCGCGGTGCCCACGGCGGCGGCGCCTTCTCCGGCAAAGACCCCTCCAAGGTCGACCGTTCGGCTGCCTATGCCGCACGCCATATCGCCAAAAACCTCGTCGCAGCCGGCGTCTGCGATCGCGCCCTCGTCCAGGTAGCCTACGCCATCGGTGTGGCTCAGCCCGTCAGCCTCTACGTCAATACTGAAGGCACAGCCCATGTCAACAAGACTGATGCCGAGATCTCCGACATCGTGGCACGTCTCTTCCCCATGACACCCCACGAGATCGAGAAGCGCTTCAACCTCCGCACACCCATCTATCTCGAGACAGCCACCTACGGCCACTTCGGACGCACACCCCGCACTGTCACCAAGACCTTCAACTCCAAATATGAAGGCCCCAAGACTATGACAGTCAAGATATTCCCCTGGGAAGAGCTCGACTTCGTGCCCCGTGTGCGCGAGGCATTCGGTCTCTGACCAATAGTGTCAGCCCCCGACCCATAGTGACCCCGACTTCCGCTGAGGAGCCGGGGTCACATGCCCTTTACAGCCCGCTGAAAAGCACAAAAAACCTGAAATGCTTTGATTGCTTGCAAAAAAAAAGTATCTTTGTGCACTTATTGCCTGAAGCATAGTGCCCGGGCGTTCAATTGCGTAAATTAAAATCAATCAAATCATAACTCATTTAGAACCTAAATGTCAGCATTAGAACAAATCCGCAAACGGCCTGCTCTGATCATCTCGATCCTCGGCCTGGCCTTGTTACTGTTCATTCTCACAGCTATCAGTAACCCTGAGAAACTATTCTCCGACCCCACCACTATCGCTAAAGTAGACGGTGAAAAGATAGACTACACTCAATTCCAGAACCGCCACCACATGCTCATGGAGCAGGACGAGCAGCGCGCACGCGCCAACGGCCAGACTTCCAAGACCGACGGCGCTCTCCTCGAGATGCAGACCATGAACAGCATCATCGACGAAGTCCTCCTCACCAAGAAGCTCGAAAAGCTCGGCATCACAGTCACCGACGCTGAGATCACCGAACTCATCAGCGGCGCACAGCCCCATCCCCTCGTAGCTCAGTACGTTCAGGGCCTCGGATTCCCCTCTGCCGTTGAATTCTACAACTTCGCTTTCGAGCCTGAAAACAATGGCGTAGACCCCGAGTCAGCAGCTATGCTCCGCAACTACTGGATGCAGATGGAGAACTCACTCCGCCAGCAGCTCCTCAACACAAAGTATCAGCAGCTCTTCGGTTACACCCTCGTCCCCAACAAGGTCGAAGCTAAAAATTACTTCACCGAAAGCCAGACCGTTGACACCATCCGCTACGTCCGCATCACCCCTGCCGCCATTACCGACGCTGAGGCTGACCTGACCGACGCCGACATCGAGAAGATGTATCAGCAGGAGAAGAACCGCTTCGCACTCACCGAGGATCAGAACCTTATCAATTATATCAAGGTCAACATCACCCCCAGCGAAGCCGACCGCGCTCAGGCTATGGCCGAGATCGACGAGGCTCTCACCGGCCTCCGCGAGTTCCCCGGCACCGAGGGCATCTACAACAACCTCAAATTCATCGTCGACAACCACAATACCTCGGCCGACAATCTCCCCACGGCTATCGCCAACCGCCTCGAGCAGCTCGAAGCCGACTCTGTGATGCAGATCTCATTCTATGACAATGTCTACACCCTCGCCAAATTCCTCGGCAAGGACAAAGCTGTTGACAAAGTCAAAGTCGACGTGATCCAGCTCGTTGACAACAACGCCGCTACCACCGACTCAGTGATCAGCCTCCTCGCCTCAGGCGTATCACCCGACTCACTCACCACACTCGTAGCCCAGTCAATGCTCGACCAGGAAGTCTCACTTCTCGACCCTGCCATGAGCGCCGTAGCCGAGATGCTCACCAACGCCGAAGTAGGCAAATACTTCGCTCCCACAGTCGAAGAAGGCTTCCCCGGCAATGTCATCTATCGCGTTGCATCTAAAGAAGCTCCCGTCGATGTCTACGAGATCGCCGAGATCAAATACACCCTCGAGCCCTCCAACGCCACCATCGGCGACCTTCGCGACAAGCTCAGCACATTTGCATTCAACAATCATACCGCCGCACAGTTTGTTGACTCAGCTGCTGCCGCCGGCTATACCGTAGTTCCCGCCTATGTAGGCAAGAGCTCACTCGCCGTTGACCGCGTCCCCGAGACACGCTCACTCGCCAAGTGGGGTGCTAATCCCGACAACAAAGGCAAAGTATCAGAGATCGTGACTGACGCAGCGGGCACCTACTTCATGGTGGCAGCCGTAACCGATGTTTACGACAAAGGCTTTATCCCCGCATCTGATCCCTTCGTTAAGAACTACATCACACCCCTCGCGCTCGCACAGAAGAAACTCGACATCATTGCAGAGCGCTTCGCAGGCAAGGGCGACAACCTTGACGCATTCGCCGCCGCTACCAACCTCCCCATCGAGACAGCAGCCGTATCATTCTCAGGCCAGGGCAATAACATCCTCTCAGCCGACGGCAAGCTCCTCGGTATCGTAGCCGCAACCCCCGTCGGAGTCTATGTAGCGCCCACCGCCACCTCCAATGCCGTTGTAGCATTCGAAAAGGTTTGCACCACAGCACCCGCCCGCGAATTCATCGAGACCATCGACATGAACGACTTCATGCGCCACATGGGTCACCCGATGTTCTCCGCTGCCAACGCACAGTCAATCCTCCGCCACGGCAAAGAGATCGACAACCGTATCCAGAAATTCTCCAACGACTGATCCCCGGTCGCACGGAATCCCCCTATACCCGGAGGCTATGTTACCATCAAGGCGACATAGCCTCCGCCGCTTTTCCCACTCTTCCCAAAAGAGGGATTTTTTTCTGATATGCGGGGGGTCCCGAAGAGGACGCCGATTAAAGCTTATAAGGCGTTATAGACGTAGTGTAGTCCCTCCGGGACTAACGGACGTGGCGAGATAGCGCTTTCCACGGGTTCAAGAACCCGCGGTTAACAAGGTTTAGCCACTCCGTGGCACGACTACCTGAACGCATACTCACCACAGCCCGTAGGGGAATCCCGCATGGCATGTTGCTCACACACGCTCTGCGCGTGGACGACCCATCTGTAGGCGACAGCATTACCAGCGCCGGAGGCGCGTCATGATGGTAAACCCCAGACGTGCGTCAGCGCCTGGGGACAAGGGAGATATGTAGA